>CATNCV010000018.1 GCA_950096965.1 uncultured Clostridiaceae bacterium
AGATGAATTAAAGAAAAAAACATCAACAGGAGTATATGATCATTTATTTATTGATGAACCTGAATATTATAAGATTTTTAATGATATTTGTAAAAAATATGTAGTTTCTTCACAAAAATTGTATGAAATATATTCTAATAATACAAATATAAAAAAGCCTTGGGGAGTGTTAGGTGATACTTTTGAAACAGAAAAGTTTTATCCAGTAAATACACAAAGATTGAAAAAAGACAAGACAAAGCCACTTATAATAGGCTGGGCGGGAAACAGCTTGTGGAATAATAAAGCAAAAGATGAGAAAGGAAACGCAATTGATTATAAAGGATTTCATACAATTTTAACACCTGTTATAGAAGAATTAAAAAAAGAAGGATACAAAATAGAAACTTACTATGCAGATAAAAATACAAATTATATTCCAAATGATGAAATGAATAACTATTATAATGCTTTAGATATTTTTATATGTGTTTCAATAACAGAAGGAACTCCGAAGCCAATATTGGAAGCAATGGGCTGTGGACTTCCAATAATTACAACTGATGTTGGAATTGTAAAAGAATATATGGGAATAAAGCAAAAAGATTTTATAATTGGAGAGAGGGAAATAGGCAAAGATGATGAGAAAATAAGACAAGAATTGAAATCAAAAATATTAAGCTTATATGATAATAGGGAGTTATTGTTAGAATTATCATATGAAAATTATGATAACTCTAAAAATTTTAACAATAATGCTTTTAGAGATAAATATATAAATTATTTTACAAACTTCTAATTATTAAAAATAGGGTAAATATATTTTGAGTCATAATAATAAAAAGTAAAGAAATATGAAAAATGAACTATATAGAAAATATTGAAATAATAAGTTTTTATTTTAGGAGGAGAAAATGGACAAAATAACAGTAATTATACCAGTGTATAATGTAGAAAATTATTTGAAAGAGGCAATTGATTCAGTAATATCACAAACATATAAAAATTTAGAGATATTAATAGTAGATGATGGTTCAACAGATGATTCTGGCAAAATTTGTAATGAATATGCTCAAAAAGATATCAGAATAAAAGTATTTCATCAAAGTAATAGGGGATTATCAGGAGCAAGAAACACAGGACTTAAGAATGCTACTGGGAAATATATTATGTTTTTGGATTCCGATGATAAGTTTGAACCACAAGCATGTGAAATAATGTATAATTTTATAGAAAAAACAAAAGCAGATTATGCAATAGGAAATTATATTAATATAGATGA
The DNA here is from genome assembly GCA_950096965.1 of uncultured Clostridiaceae bacterium. GTDB lineage: Bacteria > Bacillota > Clostridia > TANB77 > CAG-508 > UMGS1663. Next base: position 1,262 of record CATNCV010000018.1, read on the forward strand.
AGATGGAAGTAAGTGGGATAATCCTGTATTTAAAAAGGATACATATAAAGAATTTACATTATCCATAAAAGATTATGAAAAATCTTTTTATATTATGAATTCTGCTGTATGGAATAAAATATTCAGAAAATCATTTTTAGATTCATTGAATATAGAATTTGTAGAAAGATTACCAGCAGAAGATGCGATATTTACTACAGGTTGTTTTATAAAATCAAAAAAAGTGTGTTATATTCCTGAAATTATATATCAATATAGACAGCGTTATAGTAATTCTATATCTAATAGTTGCTCTAAAAGATATTTTGATGGAATTAACAAAGCATATAATATCATATACCAAAATTTTAAGACTAATAATGAGATTGGTTTTTATAGATATTTTTATGCAAAAAGTATGAATTATATTTTATATAAATTTATTGATTCAACACAATTAGAAAAGCAAGAGAGAATAGAAATTTTACAAAATATGAAATGGTTTTATGAATTAAGTATAGAAATAAAAGTTCCAACGATCCTAAAATCTATAAAGTATATATTAGAATCCATTATTGATAATGACTATGATCAAACATTAAAATATTGCGAAATGTTGGCACAAATAAGGAAAATGCTTCCTAAAGAAATAAAAGAAAAAATGTCAAAACCAAGTGCAAGTACATATAAAGAAATGTCAAATCATGATATATAGTATACTAAAATTTATATTATGAAAGCATAACATTAGATGAATATAAAAAGAATAACAATATATAACAATATATGTTGTTATTTTTTTTTATTTGAATAATTGGTCAGAAAATGGAGCTAGCATTGAAAAAAAAGAATAATTGTTATATAAAGTATTAATGGAGGAAGGAAATATGGACATAGAAAAAATTAGAAAAGCTAAAACTAACTATATAGGAAAAGAAATAATATATAAAGAAGAGATGGAATCTACACAAGAAATAGCAAAAATGTTAGCTAAAAATGGTGCAAAAAATGGGAGCTTAATTATTACAGATAATCAAACAAAAGGAAAAGGTACAAAAGGTAGAATATGGGAGGCAAGTAAGCAAAAGAATATAACAATGACAATTATATTAAAACCTAACTACAAAATAGAAAAATTAGAAGGCTTAACTTTAAAAATAGCAAATGCAATAAAAGAAGCAGTACAAGAATTATATAATTATGAACTAGGTATAAAGAAACCAAATGACCTATTACTAAATAATAAAAAAATATGTGGAATATTAACACAAGCATCAAGTATAGAAAATAAAGTCAATTACATATTAATAGGAATTGGGTTTGATGTAAATGAAGAAAACTTTAATAAAGAACTACAAAATATAGCAACTTCTTTAAAAATTGAATATGGAAAAAATTTTGAAAGAGAAGAAATTATAGTAAAGATAATTGAAAAAATAGAAAGAATTATATAAATTAATACTCTAATAAAAACTAAATAATAAATAGAAACTGTATATAACACATATTGACAATATAAAATATAAGTGTTAGAATAGTTATGTAACCATTAATAAAAAATCTTATAACAATTATAGGAGGAAGAAGTATGCTTTTAGTAATCATTGCTGTATTAACTGTGTTTGTTGGAATTGTGGGTTTAATTTATTGCATACGAAACTGTGCAACAGCATCAATTGCAGAACTGAATTTTAGGCTTCGGTGCGCTAAAGGAGTCAAAAGAGAGTTAGAAAAGTCAGAGGAAAACCAAACCATCAGAAAGCTAAAAAGAGAAATAGATGAGGAAATAACGAACCTGGAAGAAAAAATACAGAAACACTGGGGAAGAAAAATTGTTCGAAAAGGTTCTGCTGGTGTAAGCACTTTTGACATGATGTAATGTTTACTAAATAAGTACAAAAAAGTTGTAGCTTGTAAGCTACAACTTTTTTGTATTATAAGAGATTATTCTATTTTAAGTTAAATTGGGGAGTGCTTTGTGTACGTCCATGTGGCAAAGCCATTTTTGACTAGGAAAGTACTTTAAGTTATAGAGTAGCGCAAAGTAAGTAATATATTTTATTTTTGTAATGAAGTCCCGACAGCTCTTTGAGGCGGGGGAATACCCCTTGGCATAGAGGGCGAAATGGAAAAAATAAAATATATTACTTACTTTGGAGCGAACAACTTAACACGTAACGTGGCGAAGCCACTTTTGTTCTTTTATAGGAGAAATCGATTCGTATAAAAATATTAATATTTTCTTATAATTATTGAAATTATAAGTATTTAATAGTAAAATGATAATAATATAAGATAAAGGGGAAATTATGAAAAAATTATATATTATTTTAACACATACAGGAACAGTATTATCAAATATTGTAAAGTACTATACAAAATATGAATATTCTCATATTTCAATAGCTTTAGATGAAGAATTAAATAGAATGTATAGCTTTGGAAGGTTAAACCCATACAATCCATTTTGGGCAGGTTTTGTACATGAATATATTGACAAAGGAACCTTTAAAAGATTCAAAAATACAAAAACAGAGGTATATTCTTTAGAAATAACTGACGAACAATATAGCAATATAGAAAAATTAATAGAAAAAATGATAGAATATAGAAAGAAATATAAATTTAATATTTTAGGACTATTTGCAGTAAGCATCAATAAAAAAGTATCAACAAAAGACTCTTTTTATTGTGCGGAATTTGTTAAATATGTAGTTGAAAATGCAGGAATAGAAATGACCCTACCAGAAATTATAAAACCACAAGACTTTAGAAACCAAAGAAATATGGAAATAGTATATAGAGGGTTATTAAGAGATTATAATAGAGGTGGAAGAACATGCCTGAACCAATAGAAATAACTAATATGAAAAAGAACTCAAATAATAGAGAATATGTATTAAATACAGTAAAAGAAAATGGAAAATTATTAGAATTTGCATCAGATACGTTAAAAAATGACAGAGAAATAGTATATGAAGCAGTAAAAAATAACCCAGAAGCTTTAGAATTTGCATCAGATACATTAAAAGGTGATAGACAAATAGTATATGAGTCAGTAAGTAAGTTAGGTTGGACATATTGTTATGCTAGAGAAAATTTGCTATTAGATAAAGAACTATTATTATCTGGTTTAAGAAAAAGTGGACAAATATTATATTTTTCACATCCAGACATGAGAGATAATAAAGAAGTAGTAATAGAAGCAGTAAGAAATAAGGGAATAATAGTAAAATATGCAAGCTCAAGGCTAAGAGATGATAAAGAAATAGCAATAGAAGCAATGAAGCAAGACAAAAGCTGTTATATATTTTTAGGAGAAAATATAAAAAAAGATGAAGAAATATTAGAACTTAAATGATAACTACCAAAAAATGTAAAAAAAGTAGTTAAATATTGACAACAGCTCAAAATAGTTATATAATTTCAAATACAAAATAAACCTAAGGAGGTATATTGCATGAGTATACTAGTATTGAAAATAACTATTTTTTTAGTAACATTTGTATCTTTCAGATTAGGAAAATATTCAAAATTGAATCGGAATAAGTATGTTGTTTCAGGAATAAGTGGACTGGCATTATTTCTTATAGTTCAATTAGTATATTTCACATCATTTTCGATAGGAAATATATTATTGCTACTTACATCAGTAATTATTATATTTACTAAAGGAAATAAAGAATTACAAGCACAATATACATTACCATTTATATTATTCACATTAGCAGCATATGAAATAGCAATCTTTTTATAGTTAAACAATTATTTTTCCAAAAAGTGTGTCAAAAGGAACAGAGTAAATTATTTACATTTACATCATTCCTCTTGACACATTTTTTGGTAAATTTATCCAATATTGTAAATATAAATTTGTAAAATTAACAGCACATACAAAAAAATAAATTGGACAAAATATTAAATAGTTAGAGTTTTTTCTAATATATTTTAATTTGAAAGGTGGTTTAATAATGAAAGTAAAAGATTGTATGTGTAATGAAGTTTGTTATGTTACACCAAATAACACAGTATGTGATTGTGCAAAATTAATGTGTAATAATCATGTGGGCTGTATACCAGTATGTGATGATACAAAAAATATTGTTGGACTAATTACAGATAGAGATGTTATATTAAGAACTATAGCATGTGAAAAAGATGTAAACAAAACACCAGTAAGTGAAATAATGACTTGTAAAGTTTGTTGCTGTACTTCAGATGTAGATATAAAAGAAGCAGAAGATTTAATGTGTAAACATCAAATAAGAAGATTACCAGTAGTTGATGATAACAATAAAATAGTAGGAATAATAACATTAGGAGATTTAGCAAAAAATAATAATGTAAATAATGAAAGTGTTTCAAATACACTAGAAAATATTTGCAAATGCGATGACAAAAATGCTGAATAGAAGTTAAAAATTAGAAGCTAAAAGTTAGAAGTTGGAATATAGAAAAAATACTTCGAAGAAATTACTTGAAAAATCCAACTTCTAACTTCTAATTTTTAACTTCCATTACGTATAATTTCTGGACAAACTACATAAAATTATATAAAAGGATATTTTATATAAGGAGAATATAATATGGTTATAGATATGAACTACTGGTCTAAAGTTTTTAGAAAACTATTAATATTATTATTTACAATATTAGGTGTATACATAGCTTTTAAATTTGCTATATTTTATATGCCTTTTTTAATTGCATTTGTGCTATCACTTATTATAGAACCAGTTATTCGCTTTTTTATGAGGAACTTCAAACTTAAACGAAAAGCCAGTAGTATTATAGTATTTATTGTTGTTCTTTCACTAATAATTGGATTATTAGTTTGGGGAGTAATTTCACTAATTTCAGAAGCTTCTAATTTATTAAATGGGCTTAATGATTATTTTGTACTCATTTCAAATAAATTTAACAGCTTAATAAATAACATAGATTTGGAAAAAATCAATTTGTCAAGTGATATAGTCAATACTATTCAAAGTTCAGGAATGGATGTTCTTAGTTCTGTTACAGAGTGGGCCAAAAAGGTACTTAGTAATTTATTAGAAATTATTACATCAATACCTACAATTATGATTTATGTAGTAATTACTATACTTTCGTTATATTTTATATGTACAGACAAAATATATATGATAGATCAACTAGAACATCATTTACCTAAAATATGGGTAAAAAAAATTTCAAGGTTTATAAAAGAAGTGTCTAGTTCATTAGGTTGCCTCTTAAAAGCAGAAGTTATATTAGTTTTTGTTTCATTTATTATATGTTTAGTAGGCTTATCCATTTTTAAAATGGCAGGACTAAATGTTACTTATCCACTTTTAGCAGCATTAGGCATAGCCTTTGTAGATGCGCTTCCGATTTTTGGCTCAGCAGTAGCCATAATACCTTGGGCAATAATAAGTGCCTGTAATGGAAATTTAACACTTGCAATAGCACTTCTTGTATTACTTGCTATAATGGGAATAGTAAGGCAAACATTAGAGCCAAAAATAGTTGCAGGTCAAATAGGAATACACCCAATATTTACATTAATTGCAATGTATACAGGCTTTAGGTTTATTGGAGTAATAGGTATGTTATTAGGTCCAATAATATTAATAATTTTAAAAAATGTATTTGGAGCAATGATAGATAAAGGTGTAGCAAAATCAATTTTCGAAAGGGAATAGGAATAGTTCAAAATTAATATTTAATATATATGTAGTGATGGTTAATTTAATGTAATTCTAAATAATTACATTAAATTAACATTTTTTTCCAAAAACACTTGCAATATAAACCAAATTATGTTATATTATTGGGGTATCTGAAAATATGTATTGATTCCAGGAGGTAATTGCCAATGGTAAAAGTAAAAAGTGATGTATTAACAACTGCACAAATAGCATTAGCACAGCAGGACGTAAACACATTGTCAGAAGAACTCAAAGCAACAAATCTGGCAATATTAAGCCGAATTGAAGGCATTTATGGCTACCCTGCAAAATTATCACATGAGGGTGGAAATTATGTTATAACAATAGGTTAAGCCTATAATATAAAAAATAGAACATTTTGTACCAAAATGTTCTATTTTTTATATATTAGGAAAATACTTTGTTTTAAGTTGAAATGTAGGGGGCGAGCATTGCTCGTCAAAATTATATTATAAAATTATAGAAGTAGGAATATAATTTTCATCAGGAGGATATACATATTCATCATTAGGTTTTTCTATTTGTTTCAAAGAGTTTATTTCAAGAATTGGCATATCACCATGATAAATTCCCTTTGTAATAGTACCCTCAATTTCAACCCATACATTATCTTTTAAAGTTTCCGCTTCTTTATAATGACATAAAAATCCAACTACAACAGTCTGAAAATCTGATGAAATAATCATATTTCTACCTAAAACAAATTGTTCTTTGTTTAAATCATAAACTCTGTATACAAAGCCAGAAAACTGTATTTTCTGTCCAACATAGGTATCAACATTTTCATGAACATTTTTTAAAATTGAAGAATAATTCTTATTTGTAAGCTTAGGTATACCACTACAACTTATATCATCATTAACTGTAACACTAGCTTTATAAAGTTTATACCCCACAACACCACACAAAATAATTACAAAAGCAATAATTATTACAAATATAAACTTAAACACTTTAGTACCACTCAATTTTATATTATATATAAACATACAAATACCCTCTTTCAATGGAAGTTGGAAGTTAGAAGTTGTAGGCGTTCAAACCTTATTCTAAAATCTTTTATTAATGTATATGTATTTTTATTTATAAATATACTTGTATATTAAATAAAAAAATAGTATATTATATTAAGAAATAATAAAGAAAGAAGAGAAAAAAGATGTTTTCAAGTTTAGGAAAATATGCACCATGTGGAATATTTACAAAAGGTCATTTTGCTTTAATTGGTTTAACAATATTAAGTATTGTTGTGGCACTAAAATATTCAATAAACAAAAGTAAAGAAGAAATATATATAATAATTAAAAGGACAACCATAGTTATGTGTATATTAGAAGTAATAAAAATAATTTATAGTATGTCAGTAAATTCACTATATGATGTTGAAACATACTTGCCATTATATTATTGTAGTATGTTATTATATGCAGGTCTGCTTAGTTCGTTTGGGAAAGGTACACTAAAAAAGGTGGGGGATGTATTCTTAATGACTGGCTCAGTAATAGGAGGAATAGTATTTATCATATATCCTTCCACTTCATTACCACGTTACCCAGCATTTCATATATTAAGCATACATAGCTTTTTATATCATGGTATAATGGTATATTTGGGCTTACTATTAAATAATGCAAAGTATATAGAAATAAAAAAAGAAGATATTAAATATTTTGCAAGTTTAGTAGGAATGCTTTGTATAATAGCATTAATTGTAAATAATATTTTTCGGTAGTAATTTAATGTTTATATCAAAAAATTCTGCTATTTTACCAATTGAATTATTATACAAAATAACAAATGGAAGCATTGTATTTAATGTAATTATGGCATTAACACAAATGACAATACCATTCTATATTTCTTATTATATAATAAAGAAAATAAAGCTTTTAAAAGAACAAAGTATAATGGAAAGTGAAGATGTAAAAGTTTAAATAATAAAACTTTAGAAAACAGTAATGCTGCTCATTGGAAGGACTTGTTTAAATACATTCCTATAGAAAGCATAATTAGAAAACACCAAGAAGGCTATTATACTGCAATTCAAAATTGCAACAATACAGGTAATTCAAACGAATTTATAGAATTTATGCTTGAAATTATTAATGAAGCAATTGATAAAATATTTTTAGAGCAACAAGAAACTACACAAGAATCTACACAAGAAAAAATACTTAGACTGATAAAGAAAAATCCAAATATTACACAAACTGAAATGGCTAAAGTACTTAATCTAACAAGAGATGGAATATCATATAATCTAAAAATATTAAAAGAAAAAGGAATTGCTAAGAGAGTAGGCTCTACAAAAAATGGAATGTGGAAAATATTAGAAAACAAGTAATAAAATATTACTTGTTTTTCTTGATTTTTACTATAAAGAGTGATATAGTTTAACTTGTTAAAAACACAAAAAAATGGAAAGGAAGAAAAACATGGGATTATTTAAAACATATAGTGAAAAAGAAGTAAAAAGGGTAATGCCAATAATTGCTAAAATAAATGGTTTAGAAGAGGAAATTTCTAAATTAACTGATATAGAATTAAAAAATAAAACAAATGAATTTAAAGAAAGACTAAACAAAGGGGAGAGCCTAGATGATATATTACCAGAAGCTTTTGCAGTAGTTAGAGAAGCTTCTAAAAGAGTTCTTGGAATGCGCCACTTTGATGTGCAATTAATAGGTGGAATTATACTTCACCAAGGTAGAATTGCTGAAATGAAAACAGGAGAAGGAAAAACATTAGTTGCAACACTACCAGTATACCTAAATGCACTTACTGGAAAAGGTGTACATGTTGTTACAGTAAATGATTACTTGGCAAAACGTGACAGCGAATGGATGGGAAAATTATACCGCTTTTTAGGTTTAACTGTAGGCCTTGTAATTGCTGGAATGAATCCAAACGAAAAAGGGCAAGCATATAATTGTGATATAACATATGGAACAAATAATGAATATGGTTTTGACTACCTAAGAGATAATATGGTTATATACAAAAATCAATTAGTACAAAGAAAACTTAACTATGCAATAGTAGATGAAATAGATAGTATTTTGATAGACGAAGCACGTACACCACTTATCATTTCAGGAAGAGCAAATAAATCATCTGACCTATACAAAAAAGCAGATAACTTTGTAAAAAGATTAAAAGCAAAAGTTATAGTAGAAGAAGATGTTAAAGATTTTGAACAAGCAGAAGATAATGAAAAATATGACTACATAGTAGACCTAAAAGCAAAATCAGCATCACTAACTGGGAAAGGAATTAAAAAGGCAGAAGAAGAATTCCACCTAGAAAACTTTAATGATATAGAAAACTCAGAACTAGTACATAATGTAAACCAAGCACTACGTGCACATGGTATTATGAAAAAAGACATAGACTATATAGTAAAAGATGGAGAAGTTTTAATAGTAGACGAATTCACAGGACGTATAATGTATGGAAGAAGATACAACAATGGTCTTCACCAAGCAATAGAAGCAAAAGAAAATGTAAAAATAGCAGATGAATCAAAAACACTTGCTACAATTACATTCCAAAACTACTTCAGAATGTATGATAAATTATCAGGAATGACAGGTACAGCTATGACAGAAGAGCCAGAATTCCAAGAAATATACCATTTAGATGTTATAGAAATACCAACAAACAAGGAAATGGTACGTATAGATAATCATGACATAATATACAAAAATGAAAATGCAAAATTTAGAGCAGTAATAGAAGAAATCAAAAAGAGCCATGAAAAAGGTCAACCAGTGCTAGTTGGTACAGTATCAATAGAAAAATCTGAAAAATTAAGTAGTATGCTTAAAAGAGAAGGAATTAAACATGAAGTATTAAATGCTAAATTCCATGAAAAAGAAGCCGAAATAATTGCACAAGCAGGTAAATTTGGAAGCGTTACAATTGCAACAAACATGGCAGGTCGTGGTACCGATATTATGCTAGGAGGAAACAGTGAATATTTGGCAAAACAAGAAATGAGAAAGCTAAAATATTCAGAAGAACTAATAGAACAAGCAACAGCTTTTAATGAAACAGATAATCAAGATATATTAGGAGCAAGAAAGAAATTTAAAGAACTAGAAGCAAAATATAATGAACAAATAAAAGACGAAAAACAAAAAGTATTAGAAGCAGGCGGATTAAAAATAATTGGTACAGAAAGACATGAATCAAGAAGAATTGACAATCAGCTACGTGGACGTAGTGGACGTCAAGGAGACCCAGGAGAATCAAGATTTTACATAGGTTTAGACGATGACCTAATGAAAATATTTGGTGGGGACAAAATAACAACAGTATACAACATGTTAGGTGCAGACGAAAACATGCCAATAGAATCAAAAATGATTTCAAAATCAGTAGAATCAGCACAAAGAAGGGTAGAAGATAGAAACTTTAGTATCAGAAAAAATGTACTTAACTATGATGATGTAATGAACACTCAAAGAGAAATTATATACAAACAAAGAAGAGAAGTACTAGATGGTGAAAACTTAAAAAGCCAAATACAAAAAATGATGGACTCAGTTGCAGAAGAACTAACAAATACATACCTATCAGAAGAAACAGTAAATAAAGAAGCCTTCATGCAAGATATAAAATCAACATTTGGAATAGAAAAATTGCATTCATTAAAAGAAGAAAAATTAAATAGTATAGATGTATTAAATGAAATAAAAGAAACAATACATGAAAAATATGAGCAAAAAGAAGCAGAATTTGGTTCAGAGAATTTAAGAGAATTAGAAAGAGTTATAATGCTAAAAATAGTAGACCAAAAATGGATGGACCATATAGATAGCATGGACGAACTAAAAAACGGAATAGGACTTCGTGCATATGGACAAAAAGACCCAGTAGTTCAATACAGAATAGAAGGTTTCGATATGTTTGATGAAATGATTGCAAACATTAAAATAGATGTAGTAAGATTTTTACTAAATGCAAGAAAAAGAGAAGACGGAGCACAAGCCTCAAGACAAGAATCAGCACAAATAACAAATGCAAGCCTAGAAGATACAGCAATTAGGTCATTAGATGGAAGCACACCTAAAAAAGAAAACACACCAGTAGTAAATAATGGTCCAAAAGTAGGAAGAAATGACCCATGCATTTGTGGTTCAGGTAAGAAGTATAAGAATTGTTGTGGAAGAAATCAATAATATCAATACTTACAGAAATAAAGCATGATACATATGAACTAACAGAGTTTATAAAAGGTACTTCAAACAGTATAAATATTAAATTGGTGTGACATATGTTGAACAAACATACAATAGGAAAAAAGAAACTAATAGAAAATCGTTGACAAAATGCGACAAAATTATATAATGTAAGAAATATAAATGAATTCATATATTTATATTTACTAAGTCGAAAAGGTATGCAGAAAGTTAATTCTACATACCTTTTATTTTTTTGAACTGTGTTTAGTTACTTTATTCTATTATTAAAATATTATATTGCTAATATAGAACTTTGTCGAATAAATGAAAAAACGAAGTTTTTAATCAATTCTTTGATAATAAAGCAACAATTTTCTTAATGAAAACTTTTGGAGAGAGTTTTTTTGCATTAGGAAAAAATTTCTTTAAAGTTGATGTTTTAGTATATCTGAACATAGATTTAATACTCTTATCAACTGCCCATTTAACTTTATTATAGTTAGAAATATTATATATTTTAGCAATTTGAGGATATAAATAATTTTCAAAATCTTTAATATAATGTGAATCTTCTAAACACAGTCTTATACATTCAATTAAATAAGAATATCCTAAACTATTGGTATTAAAATCAAAAATACTTAAAATATTTATTATTCTTTCATTTAATTTATCATTATTATATTCATCACAAAATTGAACTAAATAATTGTTTAAAACAGTAAAATCAAAAGGCTTAAAAATTATACCATCAACTAATTGAGATTCATTAAATGAATTTATTAAAACAGGAAATGCTGTAACTAATAATATTTTAGGTAAATTATATTTTTCTTCAGATAACTTATGAATTACTTGAAATCCATTCATAATAGGCATTTCAACATCTAATAATACAATATCAGGCTGTAATGTTTTTATTTTTTGATAAGCTTCTAATCCGTTAGTAGCAATGCCCTGGACCTTAATAGAATCTGAATTTTTTTCTATAATAGAGTTTAACATACAAATGCCAAAATCTTTATTATCATCTGCAATAAGTATACTTACCAAAACAAACACCCCCTTGTCATTATATAGCCGTGTAAAATAAAAAGCAATAAAAAAATATTACTTTTTTTTCCAATTTTTCCAATTTTATGATAAAATTTTCCATTTTTTCCACATATATTGAAATCAACAAATATAACTAATATAAATATATTTGAAAGGAGGAAATTTTAAAAATAAAAAAATAAGAGGAGGTAAAAGTATGAGTTTAACACAAAGAATTATAGCAACAATGATAGTGGTAGTTATGGTACTATTTACAATAACACCAACTATTAGTCTAGCAACAGAAGAAATATTACAAAATGGAACAACAGAAAGCGTATTATATCAAGCTGAAAACACTATAGAACCTAAAACAGAAAAAATAGAAGAGGTTCAAAATGAAGTAGAAAATTCACAAATTGTAGAAGATAAAAATTTAGTAGAAAATACAAATGTAGTTTCAAAAGAAATATTAGAAAAAAAGCCAGAATTAGAAAAGACAAATAAGCAAGAAGAGGGAGAAAAAATAGCAGTAGATGAATATAGCATTACATACAAATTAAATGACAATACTTTTAAAAAAGTTTATACAACTTATCCTAATACTTATAAAGATGAAAACGGAAATGAAAAAGAAATTGATAACACATTAGTAACAGAAAATGAAAACTATACAAATAATGCAAGTAATTTTGATGTTACATTACCAAAAGAAGATATAAAAGAAGAAAAGCCTATAACAATAGAACAAAATAACAAAAAATTAGAATTAATACCAACAGAAGGAGATTTTTCACATTCTGTTGTATTAGAAAATGCAATTAGATATAACAATGTATTTGATGGAATTGACTATCAATACACATCGTTAAATATGTCTTTAAAAGAAGATATTATTTTAAACAAACAAACCGAAAAAAATGAATTCACTTACTTAGTTAAAGCAAGTGAAAACCTAGCATTTAGACAAGAAGCAAATTATGTAGCAGTATATGAAGGAGAAGAAAGAATATATACAATAGAAGCACCAATAATGGAAGATGCAAACCACGAATTAAGTGCAGGAATACAATTAAACTTAGAAGAAAAAGAAGGAAACAAATATATAAAAATAACAGCTGATAAAGAATGGCTAAATGCACCTGAAAGAGTTTACCCTGTAAAAGTAGACCCAACAATAACAGGAAATCAAGGTCTAGACTCACTTTTTGCACCAGTACAAGAATATGAACCAGATTTAGAACTTGGAAATATAAATTACACTTATGTTGGTTATGATAATGGTAAAGCAACAGGTACAGGTGGCTCAGGACATGGAATAGTAAGAATTTATTCTCAAATAGATATATCTAATATTCCAGAAGGTTCTTTAATATCAGATGCTACATATACAGTATATCAAAGGTCAACATTCTATAAAAGAGCAAGTGGAACAGGTGTAAGAGGAGAAATGGGACTATATGCTGTAACAACAGATTGGAAAGGAAGCAAATCTTGGAATAACCAACCATTTGAAGGTCAAGAGTTTATAGATTCACACCAAATATTAGATGCAGCAGGATATATAACATATAATATTAGAGATTTAGTAAATGACTGGGTACAAGGAATAAAAACTAATAAAGGTATGTGTTTAAAAATGACATCTGAAAATACTATGCAATGCGAATTAATTGGCTCAGCAACAGCAGGGGTAACAATTGACCCAGCATATGCACCAACATTTTCAATAACATATACAGTACCAGACCCAGTAGATGAAAACATGCCATTAAATGATTTAACAATTAATGTAAGACCAATGACAGAGAAAAATATTAGTGGAAAATTAAAATTTGATGGAGTATTTGCAGAAGGTGTTTCAAAACCTGGAACAACAGTAAATTATTGGATAAACCCATTTGAAGGATTTATAGGAAGTACAAAAGCAAGTTATAGCTATAAATTTCCAAATAGTGAAACTTTTAATACTATGTTTCCAGAAGCCAATAAATATAAAGACAAAGTAGGAAATTGGCAAACAGACGGAATTTATACAAATCCACAATTAAATAAATTATACAGATTTCATGCACAAGCAATAGACCAAGACAATAACAAATCAGATGAAAAAACAAGTGATAGCTTTGTTATTTACCAAGTAAAACAAAAAGATACAATACCATATATAGCAAACTACTATGGAGTACCAACAAAAACTATTATGAGAGACAATAGAGTACAAGATGCACTTTTAGTAGAAAACAATACATTATTTATAAGAAACCCAAATAAAAATGCAGAAACACCATATAACCCTGCACCATTAACAGACCAACAGAAAAAAGAAATTGATGGAGCATTAAGAGGTAGACATTTACACTGTGAATATGGATATGAACCAATAAACTTAAACACAGGTAATTTCTATATGTCAAAACAAGATATTAATGTAACAGAAATAAATAATGATTTTGCAATTAATAGGACATACAACTCAAAAGGCGAAGGTTATAACTCTATGTTTGGTAAAAACTGGGACTTTGAATATGCCGAAAGTTTAGGAAAATTAGAAGATGGAACAATAACATATTTTAAAGGTGATGGAAAAGTATACTACTTTAAACCAGATGGAAATGGAGGGTATATAACACCTTTTGGAACAAGCCTAACACTAAAAGAAGTAAAATATAATGTTGAAGAAGATGAAGAAACTAGAATAAAATATGAAATATCAAATAAAGATGGAGAACAAAGAAAATTCAATAGTTATGGATTATTAACAAACATTATCGATAATCAAGGACACGAAACTAAAATAGAATATACAGAAGAACTAGAATTAAATAAAATAACATCTCCAACAGGTAAAGTATATAACTTTACTATACAAGATGGAAAAGTTACAAAAATAGAATTACCAAATAAAAGCGTATTACAATATGAATACGATGAAAATAGCAACTTAGTTAAATTCACAGATGCAGAAGGTAACTCTGAAATATACCAATATAATGATAAAGGTCAAATGACAGCTTGGATAGACAAAAATGGAGTTACAACTGTAAAAAATGAATATGATTCAGAAGGTAGAGTTGTAAAGCAATATGATGCAAAAGACCAAATGGTAACATTAAAATATGAAGACGGATTAACAATAACAACAGATGCGAACGGAAATACAACAAAATACTATTATAATGAACAATATTATACTACTAAAATAGAGTATTCAAACAATGGAATGACAGAAGAAAAATTATATGATGATAATGGAAATTTAATACAATATAAAGATAAAGTAGGAAATACAACAAAATACGAATATGACAATAGAAATAATAAAATAAAAGAAATAAGAGCAGATGGAGCAGTTTCTACAACAGAATATAATGAATTAAATAAACCAACAAAAATAGTAGATTTTGATGGAAAATTTGTAAATTACGAATATGACTCAAAAGGAAATTTATTAAAAATAACAGATAATGCAGGAATAACAAATACTTACACTTATGACAATAATGATAGATTAATAAGTAAAACAGACGCAAATGGAAATGTTACAGAATACACTTATGAAGGTGCAAATATAACTTCTGTAAAAGATGCAAATGGAAATGTAAACAAAATTTACTATAATGAATTAAATCAAATAACAGGAATAGAAAATGCAAAAGGAGAAATAAAAAGAATTACTTATGATAAAAATGGAAATAAAACATTAGAACAATTCCCAGATGGTACAACAAATACTTATGCTTATGATGCAAAAGGAAGATTAATAGCAACAATAGATGCAAAAGGAAATAAAACAGAATATCAATATGACAATGCTGATAATGTTATAAAAGCAATTAAACCTGATGGTGGAATTATTACCATAGAATATGACGCTAATAAAAATAAAGTAAAAGAAATTGATGAACTAGGAAGAACAACAACATACCAATATGATTCATTAAATAGAAGAATAAAAGAAATAGACGCAAACGGAAATGAAACAAAATACGAGTATGATAATGCAAACAATATAACAAAAGTAACAGATGCAAATGGTAATAGTACAGAAATGAAATTCGATAGTATTAACAATGTTATGCTAGAAGAAAAAGACGCTAATAATAATATTGCTAAATATGAATATAACAGTATAGGCTTACTAACAAAGAAAATAGAAAAAGATGGCTTAACAACAGAATATACATATGATGATGTAAACAGAATTAAAGAACAAAAATTACCAACAGGAGAAATTATTACATATACATATGACAACAATGATAACATATTAAAAGTAGAAAGTAATACAGGAAGAAATTATACATATGAATATGATAAATTAAACAAAGTAAGTAAAATATTAGATGCAATGGGAAATGAACAAAAAATAACATATGATGCTACACAAAACATAGAAACAGTAACAAACGTAAATGGAGAAATAGCAAAATATACATACGATTCAATGGGAAGAGTAATAGAAACACAAAATCAAATAAATAACATTGAAAGGTTTGCTTACGATGTTAATGGAAACCAAACAAAATATATAGACTTTAATGGAAATGAAACAACATATGAATATGATAGCTTAAATAGAATAAACAAAAAAATAGACGCTTTAGGAAATATTACTAGTTACGAATATGATAGCATAGGAAACATTGTAAAAGAAACAGATGCATTAGGAAATATAACAACAAGTGAATATTCAGTAAATAATCAAATTACAAAAGTAACAGATGCTAATGGACATATATATAGCCTAGAATATGACAAAGTAGGAAACAATACAAAAATAATAGATGCAAAAGGAAATGAAACAATACTAGAATATGACAATGAAAATAATTTAATAAAAATGACTAATCCAGAAGGAACTACAACAAATTATGAATATGACCCAGTTGGACGAATGACAAAAGTATATGACAACATAGGAAATACAATGCTATATACATATGAAAATGGTAGACTTATAAAACTAGAAGATAACACAGGAAGAACAATAGAATACCAATATGACCTAGCTGGAAATGTAACACAAATAAAAAATTATGATAATACAATATCAAAATATGAATATGACATATTAGATAGACTAACAAAATATATAGACCCAGAAGAAAAAGAGGCAACATTTGAATATGATAAATTAGGAAATTTAATAACAAAGACTGATAGTAGCGAAAGAATATGGAAATATGAATATGACAAATTAGGAAATATTACTAAATCAACAGACCCACAAAATGCAGTAACAACATTTGAATATGATGCAAATAACAATTTATTAAAAACAATAAATGCCTTAGGAAATAGTAAAACATATACATATGATAAATTAAATAGAATAACAAATATTACAAATGAAAATGAAGCTACAATGTCAATAATTTATGATGCATTAAGCAGAATATCAAAAATACAAAAAGCAGAAGGTGGAATAGTAGAATATAGATATGATGGAGTAGGAAACACAATAAAAGAAATAGACGAACTTGGAAATGAAATAAATTATAAATATGATGAAGTAGATAATTTAATACAAACTACAAAATCAAATGGGGCAACAACTACATATGAATACAGTTCATTAGGAGATATTACAAAAATAACTGATGCATTAGGAAATGTAACTAATAATAAAATCAATGCAAATAGATTATTAGAAGAAAAAACATTAGCAAATGGAGCAAAATACACATATAGTTATGATGAAGCGAAAAGATTAACAAAAATTACAGCACCAGAAGGAGTAGAAAGAACATTTAAGTATGACAATGCTGATAATTTAATAGAAGAGATTGATGGAGAAGGAAATACTACAAAATATGAATATGACATTATGAAAAGATTAATTAATGTTACAAATGCTAATGGAAATACAACAGCTTATAATTACGATACAAAAGGAAACTTATCATCTATTGTTGATGCAAAAGGAACAATAACAAAATATGAATATAACATTGTAGATGAACTAGAAAAACAAGTTGACCCAACAGGTATAGTAACAACATTTGAATATGATATACTAGGAAATTTAACTAAAGAAGATAGAGCAGGTGGAAGAGTAACAACCTATGAATATGACAATGTTGGAAACTTATTAAAAACAACAAATGCCTTAGGGAATAGTACAAGTTATGTTTATAATAAAGAAAATAATATAACATCTATCATTGATGAACTAGGAAACCAAAACTCTTATACATATGACTTAAAAGGACAAATAACAGAAATAATAAATTCTAAGAATGCTAAAAAAACATACACATATGATGCAAATGGAAATACAACATCTATTACAGATGAACTAGGTAATATGAAAAAATATAATTACGATTTACTAGATAGATTAATAGAAGTTGAAGATGAAAAATCAAATAAAACATCATACAAATATGATAGTGTTGGAAATTTAATTGAACAAACTAATGCAAACGGAGCAGTAACAACATATAACTATGACTTATTAAGTAGAAGAAAACAAACAATTGATGCAAATGGAAATATAACAACATATAGTTATGATAAAGTAAATAATCTAAAAGAAATTACAAAAGCAGATGGAAATACAATTAAATATGACTATGATAAAATTAACGAATTAATTTCAAAAGAATCAGAGCAAGATGAAGATATTAACACAATGTATACTTATGATGTAACAGGAAAATTAATAAGTATGGAAGATTGTTTAGGAAATACAGCTTATGAATATGATGAAGCAGGAAGAATTTCAAAAGTAACAATGCAAGATGGAAAACAATTAGAATATAAATATGATGAACTAAGTAGACTAAATGAAATTGTATATCCAGACGGAAAATCTGTAAAATACACATATGATGTACTAGATAATTTACAAACAGTTATAGACAGAGATGGAAACACTACAACATATGAATATGATGCTAGAAGTAGGGTAACAAAGACAATAAGACCAAATGGAAGTTATACAGTTATAAGCTATAATGAATTAGATGCAATTAATAAATTACAAAATTATGTAACAAAAGATAATGGAGAACAAACAATATCTTCTTTTGAATATCAATATAATGACAAAGGTCAAATTATTAAAGAAATAGCATCAAATAATAGTATAAACTCAGTAAAAGAATTTACATATGATGAAAAAGGAGAATTACTATTATATACAGAAGATAATAATGGAACAATAAGTATTACAACTTATTCTTATGATAATGTTGGAAATAGATTAAGTCAAGAAGTAAAAATAAATGACCAAAATGTAACAACAAATTATACATACAATGAACTAAATCAATTAACAAAAGAAACTTCAGCAGATAAAGAAATTACATATACATATGATTCAAATGGAAACCTAATTAAAAAAGCAGATGGAGAAACAACTTTAACTTATAATTATACTGTTGAAGATAGACTACAAGCAGTAAAAGATGGAAATACAATTTTAATGGCATCAATATATGATGGAAACGGAGATAGAGTATTTTCTGTAAGTCCAAAGAACTATAAAGTAAAATCAAACAATGGTAACCATTATGGACAAGAAAATGGAAACAATGGTAATGGAAATGGTAGTGATATAAACAACAATGGAAATGGCAATAATAATGGAAATAATGGAAATCACTATGGAAATGACAAAAATAATGGTAACCAAAACAACAATGGAAACGGAAATAATAATGGAAACAATGGAAATCATTATGGAAATAACAAGAATAATGGAAATGGAAATAATGGAAATCATTATGGAAATGATAACAATACTGAAGATATAGATGAAGAAATACCAGAAGGAGAAGAATATACAGCAAATGTAATAGATTATAACCATAATGGAAAAATTTCAGTTGGAGAAATGAAAAGAGCAAACAAAGAAAAACAAGCTGAAGCAGAAGAAATGATATTTATACCATTAGGAATAACACATCAAAATAGAAACAAATACGAATTAATACAATACATAAATGATGTAACATCAGAAAATACACAAGTATTAATGGAATATGGAAAGAAAGCCAAAGATACTATAGCATATAACTATGGTAATGAAAGGCTATCATATGAAGATGCTAAAAATAAAAACGAAACAGAAACATATACATATAATTACGATGGTAGAGGAAGTGTTACAAATATACTTGATAATAATGCTACAAGTATGGTAGAATATAGTTACGATGCTTTTGGAGAAGCAAAAATAACTGGAATACAGGCTAAGAAAACAGAAAATAGATATCAGTTCAATAGTGAAAACACAGATAATGTAACAGGATTACAATATTTAAGAGCTAGATATTACGATTCAACAATAGGAAGATTTATAACACAAGACACCTACGAAGGAAACATATATGATCCATTAACAAGAAATCAATACCTATACACAAATAATGACCCAGTAAATTATACAGACCCAACAGGACATTTTTGGAAAGAACTATGGGAATATACAGTAGCAACAGCAAAAACAGTAGTAGATGTAGGAAAAGCACTAATAAATACAGCAAAAAATCCAACACCTCAAAATATTATAACTCAAATTGTAACTACTAAAAATAATGTAACTAACAATTATAAAACAGCTAAAAACAATATTGAAACATCTAAAAAATCTACAAGCACATCTACTTCTAATAATAGACAAACTATAGCAATAGCACAAGGACCAAAATTACCAACAACAAATAGCAACAGAGGAGCAGCGGTTAATAATAAAGCAGAAAAATCAAAAGAACTTGAAAATCAAATCAGATACTTAAGGCAACAAAATACAGCAGAAGCACACCAACTAGCTGATTACTTACAAGAGAATATGAAAAAACTATGTGAAAGTAGTTTAGGAAAAATAGAAATTGCAAATGGCGAAATGGATAAAAAATGGTATGAAAAAATAGGTGAAGGAGTAAAAAATACAGTATATTCAGTTGGAGCAACAACATCTGGTTTTGTAAACTCTGTTGTAAATAACGTAGCAGGTACAGACTTATCAAATCTTTATTTATTCGAAGGATATGAAAAAGCATATTATGGAGGAGCAATAGGAGGAGACATTGCATCAGGAATAATAGGACTAGCTGAAACAATAGTAGGGCCAATAATGGCTGGAATGGGAATATTAACTACTGGTGGAGGAATACTAGTATCATCTACAGGAATTGGAACAGCACCAGGAATGGCAGTTTCAGGAGTAGGAGTAGCTATAACAACTGTTGGAGTAGCAGCAACAGGACAAGGCGTAGGAATAATAGGAAATTCAGGCAATAACTTATCAGACCATATACAAAACTTTAAAGATAGTGGAACAAGTAACAATAACAAAAAATATACTACTAATAAAAATGGATATTATGGAGAAAAAGGACAAAGCGATAGTAATAAAGTAAGGAATATGAATGGAGGATTAGATGAAGCTAAAAATTTCTTTGACTATGTAACAGATGGATATAAGTCTGAAAAAGCTCTTGGAGATGGCAAAATTTTGAGGACTATGGAAGATGGTACAAATATAACTTTTAGACCAACTTCAAGTTCTGATGGAACTCCAGTAGTTGATATTCACAATGGAAGTACTTTTGTTGAACAAAAAATACATTTTATAAATTAGGAGATATTATGGAATATAAAATTGATACTAAAATTAGTGAACAAAGTAAAAAAATATTAAAAGAGATTATTGGTGAAGAAAATGTCGATATATATATCAACAATGATAATCTACCAAAAGAATGGTCATATGATATAATAATAAAAAATAAAAATATGAGTATAATAGTGAAAAATAAATGTAAAGATGAAATTGATAATGATGAATATTTCCAATTTGAAATTGAAAAAAATAATAAATCAACAGAAAATTATATAAAAATATGTTCATTATCAAAGATAAAAAATATAAGCATTTTAAATAATAATGTATTATGGAAAAACAAAGAAAACTCATGGAACATAGATTGTGATGTGAAAATAAAAATAATTGATAGTAATGAAAATGAACTATCAATACAACCAATAGATTCTTTAGCAGGATTTATATTTATAACCAACAATTCTACAAAAGAGTTAAGTAATTCTGAAATATGGAAAATGAAAACAGAACAATTTACTATTACTAAAGAAATAGAAGAGATGTTATAGAAATATATAACCTAATAACTATATCTAGCCAGATGTTAATAATCATTTGGCTAGATACTAAAACTCGACAATAGGAAGATTTATAACAAAAGACACTTACGAAGGAAACATATATGACTCACTAACAAGAAACCAATACCTATATACAAACAATGACCCAGTAAACTATACAGACCCAACAGGACATTTCTGGAAAGAACTATGGGAATATGGAAAAGCGACAGTAAAAACAGTAGTAGATGTAGGAAAAGCACTAATAAATACAGCAAAAAATCCAACACCTCAAAACATTGTAAATCAAATTGTAACTACTAAAAATAATGTAACTAACAATTATAAAACGGCTA
>CATNCV010000019.1 GCA_950096965.1 uncultured Clostridiaceae bacterium
AACATTATTTTAAACTAAAAATTATTTATACAAAACTAAATTTAGAAACATATATATTACACATTATTTCATAATATATAACAGATTTTTTAGGTAAAAAAGATTAATAAAAATAAAAAATGAAAAAAATTTTAAATAAGTATTGACAACATATATAAATTTTGGTATAATAGGTAATGCATTAAGCAATATGCTCCCTTAGCTCAGTTGGTCAGAGCAACCGGCTCATAACCGGTGGGTCCAAGGTTCGAATCCTTGAGGGAGCACCAAAGAAAGCGACCAACGTCGCAGTTAATAGTGAATAATGAAAAATTAATAGTGAATAATATAATTATTCATCATTTGTTCTTCATTATTCATTATTAATTAATATAATACATATGGGTAGGTGGCCGAGTGGCTAAAGGCGGCAGACTGTAAATCTGTTCTCATACGAGTACGATGGTTCGAATCCATCCCTGCCCACCAAGATGGAGTTATGCGAACTCCAATATGTTATATAGGCGGTTTTTATATTAAAATTCCTATATAAATCGCAGAAAAACCTAGTAAATAAATACTAGGTTTATTTTTTTGCTTAATGTTATAAAAAAAGGGAAATATACCATAGATAAAAATTTATTACCGCTTCGTAGCATAATCAAAGTAGCCATAATACCAGTAAAAACACTACCCTTTTAATTCCCTACATGTTTTTACTTAATTTTTATCTATGGTTTACTTTATTTTTCTTCAAGTTTAACATTTTTTATATCTTTCAAATCCATATTATCTATTGCATATTTTATCATAGCATTAACAATATAGTTATTTGATTTCTTACTCTTAACTGATAATTTTTCTATTATATTAAAATCCGTTTCATCTATTCTTATTGAAAACTGAACTTTATCTGACCCACTAGGAATTTTAAAACTCATATTTTGCACCACCTTTGAACTATTTTTAGTTTATATTGATATTTTATATTTTTGTAGTGAGTATGTATAGTTTAAAAAAGAACGACTTTTAGTTTAAAAATAGTTGAAAAATAAAAATGAATAGTATATAATATACCCTAGAAAAGACAACGCTATAAAATATAGTGTATTTGAGGGGGAAAATAAATATGGAAGAAAAAAATGTTGTATTTGAAGTAACAAAAGTAGGTTTTTCTGTAAATTCAAAATGGAATGTATTTGTTGATAATGAATTTATTGGAAAAATTGATTTTAAGCAAAACTTAACAAAAAAATTATCTAAAGGAAAACATATTGTGCAATATAAAGTAGGAGTTCAAAAAACTAAAGTTTTAGAATTTATTGTTGCAGATGAAGATATTATTATTGAATGTATATGGGATGGAACTGTTAAAAACTTCCATGTTGTTGGCGGAGAATATAATAATACTAAAAGCAATATTCAAATCGAAACATCAAATGCTACTCCAGCACAAACAAGCAATAACACAAATTCTAATACAGAAGTTATTTTTAAAATTCTAGGTGCAGTTATTCCAATAATAATTATAATAGTTGGATTTTGGCATATATATGGCGGAAATGGTGTTGATGGTGAGTATTGGTTTTCGGATGGGTCTGGATATGTAAAAATAAATAAAGACATTAATAGAATATACTTCTATGATGAATATAATAGTGCTAAAGGAACTACAAGTGTTAAATTTACAGATAATAAAACTTTTGTATATTCTGATGGTTTGTTAGAATATACAGGAACAGTTAATGGAAATAAATTAACTGTTAAATGTGAAAATGATAAAATGGGAGGATTTGAAGCCTTTAAAAAATGATATTTTACATTTTTGTAACAATTATTTATAGTTGAAAGGAGTGTATAAAATGTTTTCAATACATATCACTACTTATAAGATTTACCCTAAAATGACACCAGAAGAGCAAAAAGTTTGCTTGATAATATAAAACATTATAATTGCAAATTACAAAAATATTAAAAATAATAAGAAAAAATTTGAGGAGGAATTTTAAAATGAGAACAAAAAAATTAGTTTTTTCAATAATATCTATAATGGTTTTAGTGCTATTATTAGGTATAACAAAAGTTAATGCAACAACAGGTACGAAAACTTGGATAGAAGGTATAACAACTTCTTTAGATATTGCAACGACACTAGATACTGACCCAAATATTTTTGGAAATGATGGTTTAGGAGAACCTGCTATAACAAAAGAAGAATTTAATAAAATCAAAGTAACGCAATTAGTTCGTGGAAATACATATATTCTTTGGGATGGTAATACTGCAAACCCAATTAGTAATTGTACTTTAAGTGTAAATGGAACTGAATTAGGTACTTTAGAAAAAACTAATACAAAATTATGGGGAAACTTCGGAGGAGATGGAGATATTTGTGCCTACACTTTAAAAATAAATAAAGATGCAATATTACCAACAGAAGCAACCGATGGTTATTATTATATTGATACATCTATTGATAACTGGACTTTATTACTTCCAAGCAATATAACTTTAGTAGACAAAGAAACATTACAAACAAATACAATAACAAGCAATGATAATGGCGATATGAAAATAGGAATTACTGGAAAAATATCAGCTAATGCGAAATTAACTTCTAATGAAATAGTAGAAACAGCACCTGAATTTCAAATGATGCAAACTGTAATAACACATCATATAGAAAATCAGTTTAGTCAATATAATAGTGAAGCCTTATTTATAAAGAATATAAAAATAGAAAATGGAAACTTTGAAGGAAAATTAACATTAGCTTTTGATATTGGAACAAAATACAATGATAAGAAATTTATTGTAGCACATCAAAAAAGTTCAAATGGCGAAATAGAATATTTTAATGGAATAGTAAAAAATGGACAAGCAACAATAGAAGTAACCGAATTTTCTCCTTTTGCTATATCAGTATTAACAGAAAAAGAAGAAAACAAAACACCTACAACAAATAATACAGAAACAAAAACAGATACAACACCTACAACAAATAAAGGAGAAAAAGATACAACACCTAAAACTGGAACAATAGATATAATAGGTTATGTATTAGTTGTAACAATATTAAGTGGTATTGGAATAGTAGCATTAAAGAAAAGAATTTAACGATTTTGTTATAATATATGGGTAGTATTATATACTACCCTATATTTAAAGCGAGGGATACAATGAAAGGAAATTCAAGACACAGCAAACAAGCTAATAAATTGAAGAAATTGATTTTAGTAGTTTTAGTATTTATTTTTATTGTTGAAATTATTTACATAGGTTATTATTTGTATAATACTAATAAAGACAAAAAAGTAAATACAGACATATTAAACGATTTTGAAATAGATAATACTCAAATAACACCTCAAAAAACGGAAAAGATGCTAAAATTAGAAGAATTACAAAAAGAGAACAACGAGATTATAGGTTGGGTAGAAATTGAGGGAATTAATATCAATTACCCAGTATTAAAGACTAAAGATAACGACTTTTACCTAACACATAACTACAAAAAGGAAAAGTCAGCTAGTGGAAGTTTGTTTTTAGATAAAGACTTCGATTTAGAAAATGGTAGTAGCAACTACCTAATATATGGTCATAGAAACAAACAAGGACTGATGTTTGAAGATTTACTAAAATATGCAAAAGAAGATTTTTACAAAGAACACAAAACAATACAATTTACTACTAACAAAGAAGATGCAACATACGAAATATTGGCAGTCTTTTATTCAAGAGTGTATTATAAGAGTGAGAAAAATGTTTTTAGATATTACTATTTTGTTAATGCAAACAATGAAGCGGAATATAACGACTTTATCAATGAATCAAAAAAAGCAAGTATTTATGACACAGGAATAACT
Source organism: uncultured Clostridiaceae bacterium (assembly GCA_950096965.1). Classification (GTDB taxonomy): domain Bacteria; phylum Bacillota; class Clostridia; order TANB77; family CAG-508; genus UMGS1663. The sequence continues at coordinate 3,846 of CATNCV010000019.1, forward strand.
GCACAATATGGAGAACAACTTTTAACTTTATCTACTTGTGAATATAGTCAAGAAGATGGAAGGTTTGCAATAGTAGCCAAAAAAATAAAATAATGAACTTGTAAAAATGCTATCTGGCATAGTGGCATAGTGAAATTCCAAAAAGCAACAAGTTAGGAAGTACCTACTAAATGAAAAATATATAAATAGAAATACCTACTAAAATAAAGTGGGTATTTTTTATTGTGCTTACTTTCCATTTTCTGATAACACTCCTCCTATTCCTATGTTATATAATGTTCATAAGAGGTAAGAAATGAATACTTTTGAAGAAGAAGTACAATATTTTACGGAATTAGTTTATAACAATATACAAGAAGCTAAAAAAAGAAAAAATAAAAAAGCATTAGCCGAAGAAGCAATTTTAAATTGCATAAGTATAAGTAAAGATGGTCAAAGTCTATTTGTTTACAATATGGATAAGGACTATTGTTACGAACTATTGAAAAAGGATATAGAAGAATATAATTATAAGAATTACAGAACAAAGGCTTTAGCCATATACTACATTGGAAGATTACTAGAATATTTGAAAAAAGAAATTACATTTGAAGAACTTGCAGGAATATATGAAGAAACAAAGGCAGTTGTGAAAAATATTATACAACAAAAAGATAATATAATGGATCAATTAAAATTGCTACATAAAAATAGGAATATTCCAGAGGTACAAGAATATATCGACAAACTCTACAATGGTAAATATGCAAGTAAATATTTAAAATACTTAATAGATAAATACTATTATGGCAAAAAGCATTTGATAAGACCCAAGAAAAATGGTTTAGAAACAGATTTTAAAATGTTATTACAATGAAAGGATAATAAATATGTGTATCAAAAGAAAAATATTAAATGAATATGTAACAATAGATATAGAAACGACAGGCTTTAATTTTCAAAAGCACAAAATAATTGAAATAGCAGTTTGCAAAGTGAAAGATGGAAATATTATTGATGAATGTACCATGTTTGTTAATCCAAAACATCCCATACATCAAGCAGTAACAGAGATTACAGGAATAACAAATGATGAACTAGAAAAAGCAGAAACAATAGATAAAGTAATGCCAAGAATTTTAGAGTTTATAGGTCAACTACCTATTATTATACATCATTCTTATTATGTTATGGGATTTATAAAACAAAATTGCACTAATCTTAATATAAATTTAGATAATCAAATAATTGACACCTTGCCTTTATGTAAGAAAAAACTACCAGATTTAAAAAAGTACACAATAAAAGCAATTTCAAAGGCTTTAGGAGGTAATGAAGTTGAAATAATTAGCTTAATAGATTATGCTAGATGGACTTTCAGAGTATTTGAAAGTGTAAGATAGTAATACGTTTGTAAAGGAATAATAAATATGTGTATTAGAAAAATGTTAGATGAATATGTGGTATTAGATATTGAAACAGATGGATTTAACCCAGAAAAAGACCAAATAATTGAAGTAGCTGTTTGTAAAGTAAAAGATGGGAATATTGTTGATGAATATACTGCTTTTGTTAATTCTAAACAACCTATACATCAGTCAATAAATGGATTTACAAGTGATAAGTTAAACAATGCAGAAACAATAGATAAAGTAATGCCAAGAATTTTAGAGTTTATAGGTCAATTACCTATTGTTGTACATGATGCCTATCTTGTTATGGGATTTATAAAAAAGAATTGTAATAATATTGATTTAAGTTTAGATAATGAAGTAATCGACATATTTCCTTTATGTAAAAAACAATTACCATACTTGAAAAATCATAAAGTAAGTACAATTTCAGACCTTTTAGGAAATACGGATGTTATGGTAGGTGGAATAATAGATTACACTAGACTAATATGTAAAGTATTTGAAAATATTAGAGATGTATAACTGGTTTTGTTATGGTTTTCTAAAAATTATGGTATAGACAACGATAGGATGTGCTATGACAATAAATAGAATTTTGGAAGCAATAAGAAATTGCAAAATAAGGTTGTAAATTGCTTGAAAGCAAACTTATATTACCCCGTTTCTATAAATGGTTTAAAAACGATTATGGCTTGAAATAGAAGCATAAAAACAAATGAAAAGGAAAATGTATATGCAAATAAAAATTCATAGAGGAATTAATCAAATTGGTGGTTGTGTAACTGAAATTAAAAGTGCAAAAGCACGAATACTTGTTGATGTTGGTTCTAACCTACCTAATTGTGAAAGTGAAGTCAAAGTGAATATTGCTAATATTAGCAAAAAATGTGATGCTGTTTTTATAACACATTATCACGGCGACCATATAGGCGAATATATGCAAGTTAGTAAGGATGTTCCTATTTACATTGGAAAACAGGCAAAAGAGATTTTTACTATATTTCAAAATAAAATGAAAGATACAGGAGTTACAGAAATTACACAGGAACATATTGATAAAATAGATACATTTAAAATATTCAAGCAAGGTGTACCTTTTAAAATTGGAGATATGAAAATAACCCCTATTCGTACAGACCATTCGGCATTTGACAGTTATATGTTTCTTATTGAAGCAGATGGCAAAAGAATTTTACATAGTGGAGATTTCCGTTTGCATGGTCCTATGGGAAAAGGAACACCTAAAACACTTAAAAAAATAGGAAAAGTTGATGTTCTAATTTGTGAACATACAACACTATCAAGACAAGATGAAAACTTTGTGTCTGAATTTATGTTACAAGAGGAAGCAATTAGCTTAATAAAAAGAAAAAAATACATTTTTATACTATGTGCTTCTACTAACATTGACAGGATAGCTTCTTTTTATCATGCGAATAAAAAAGCAGGAGAAAAACTATTTATATGTGATATTTACCAGAAGAAAATACTTGATTATGTAAGCAAAAATAGTGCGAAATATACAGATTATTATAATTTCTCTGATGTTAAGAGTTTTGATAGCGAATTGTATAAAAAGATGGTAAGTAATGGTTTTTGTATGTTAGTTCGCAGCAACTACTTTTCAAAGAAATTTGTTTATAACCCTAGATTTAAAAACAACCTATTCATTTATTCTCAATGGTTAGGATATTTACAAGGTAAAACAGCAGAAAAAGACCTTGTTAAGTTTGTTCCTAAAAAATACACATATTTACATACGAGTGGTCATGCAACAGCTAACGGAATTATGGAAGTTTGCAACATTGTTAAACCTAATGTGATAATTCCTATACATCGGAATAAACTCATACGATTTTGACAAGTTAGACTTACCATATAGAATTAGACATTTAAAGAATAAGGAAATATACAAGATATAATGAATTATGAAAGGAATCTTAAAATATGGCTTATAAAACAGCAGTAGAAAAATTAAAGGAACATGAATACGATATGAATATTAAGGCTCAAGTAAGAAATTTCAAAGTAGAGATAACAGATAACGGAGATAATACTGGATCAATAACAGTATGGAAATTTAACAAGAACAAAAAGAATTTAAGTGAGATGCTAACATTTATTGAAACACAGACATTTGTTGAAACATTAGACATTGAAGGAATTGCAGATTATCAAGTAACTATTAAGAAAGAAAATGAAATACTAGAACATGGTTTATTTTTAGATAAAATTACAAAATGGCTATATAACCGACTAAACAATGAAAATATAGAATTTATGTACGAGTTTGTTGGTGGAAAATACAACGGAAAGACCATGACTAAAGCAGAAGTTGAAAGTCTATCACATGGACTAACAGAAGATTTAACACACATTAGACAAAAAGGTGGTACTTGTCATAGGAAAGAATTAGACAACCAACCTCTTGTAGATGGTTACCTATCGCCTATGTATTCACATATAGACTATGGACTGGTTTATTTACGATATGAAACACAAGAAGTTTACAACAAAATACCAGATTAGAAAGGAGATGTAAAATATGGCAGGAAGAATTGATTATGCAGAACGACAGGAACAAAAAAAGGAACGATACCAAGAACGAGTAAAACAAGCAGAACAAAGAAGTCAAGCACATTATGAAAATCACAGCAAGATAGCAAGTGTAATACCAATGGGACAACCTATTTTAATAGGACACCACAGCGAGAAACGACATAGAAAAGACCTAGAAAGAATTGACAACGAAATGAGAAAGTCTATACAAGAAAGCGAAAAGGCAGAATATTACAGAAATAAAGTAGATAACATTGATAACAGCAAAGTTATTTCATCAGATGACCCACAAGCTATTGAAAAACTACAAGCTAGAATTGAAGAACTAGAAAAAGCAAAAGTTGAAGTAAAAGCTAGACCTCATGAATGGTATGAGTTACAATATCTTAATGCAGATATAAGGAGAGCAAAAGACAGAATAAAAGAAATTCAAGAATTGGAAGAATTGCAGTTTGAAGATGTTACCTTTAATGGTGGCAAAGCAATATTGAATAGAGAAATAAACAGGTTACAGCTTCTATTTGATACTATACCAGATGAAGAAACAAGAACTTTATTAAAAAAACATGGTTTTAAATGGTCGAGATATGAACAAGCATGGCAAAGATTATATAACAAGAATGGTATTTATGCGGTTAGATATGTTATTGAAAAAATAAATGAAAGAGGCGAAGAAAATGATAACTTGTAGACCTTACACTTTTATTGAAGATACAGAAAAAATGAAAGATTTTCTAAAACTAAATAAAGAGGACTTTTTGAAATCATATAGTTATTTACTTGAAGAAGAATATGATGCGACAGTTTGGGAATATATAAAACGTACTAGAAAGAATTACAAAGGACTAGTTTTAAATGGTTAATAAAATAATTATGCTAGGAATAGATATATAACACTATGGTTTTATATCATATATTGAACTAGAGAGCCTACATAGCCCTTGTAGATGGTATATCTATTTTTACAAATTTTTTTTCGCCGAAGTATATAAAACAGCTCAAAATCGAGCCTAGAGGGCAACAGATAGAGTATAAGAGTTTTTTAAGACTAAACCATATCTGGCATAGTGGCATAGTGAAATTCCAATAATTAGTTATCATTTATGGATATATGAAATTAATTTATTATGTTTAACAAGCAAATTAAAAATTTTTTTAAATAATGGATACTTGTTTTTATACTTCGTATAAAAACATAACAAACTTCATGAAAATTTATTTTATTGAATTTATACAAAAATATTATATACGAAATATTGATAGTATATTTATATACTTCGTATATAAATATACCAGACTTCATGCAAAATTGATTTATTGAATATAGAGAAAATATTTTATTACTAATATACATCTGACATAGTGGCATAGTGAAATTCCAATAAATAAGCTAGTCGATAAGGACTAGCTTATTTATTTTTAAATTATCAAGTGTTGTCAGATATTGTTTGTTCATCATCTGGCTTTTGTTCTTCTTGTGTTGTTTGTTCATCTTCTGTATTTTGTGTATCATCTACCTTTGCTTCATTATCAAATTGCTTACAAAGATATGTCTCAAAGTCTAATGTATCTTGCTGTCTTTTAAAATCTTGATAAATATTAAACCTATTATCACTATCAAAACTATGACTAACATAATACCAAGGTCTGTCGCCATCAAACGAAAATCTTTCTGACCTATACCCTAAAGCTAAAACTTGTTTACCGAATTGTGCATTATTCAATGGCTCATAAAAGTTCTTATGACACCAAGCATCATATTTTTGGTAATAAGCTGTTTTACCTATAAAGGTTTTAATTTTAAACAAGTTACAGAACTCTACTACATTGCTACTTTCCATAAAGTACCTCTTTGTTGCTTCTTCTACACTTTTTGGAATGGTGAATTTACCATTCTTTAACACTTTTAAAAATGCTATTATTGATTTAGTAGCAATAATCTGTAATGGTAAATCTTTGCATAGTTTGTTACCTATATCAATAATACGATTATTATTGTCATCTGTAAAAGTATTATTAAATGGAACTACAAGCAGTCTGTCCGTTATGAATTTTCCTGTTTCCTTGAAATCAATTACTTCATTTACTGAAAATAGCATAGTAGCAACAGGTTTAAAAGTATCTGTTGTTCCCTTTTCTTCTACTGAAATAGGTTCTCCACTTATTATACGCGTTATAAATGAAGTATTGATATATTTTACTGGTTTTTGGTCCTCTGCTATATTACACACTCGACCTTTTAATTGTTTAATGCTAGACTTACTACCTGCTTTACTTCCAGAAATATTTTCTAGGTGTTCATGAGAAACAAATTGTTTATCTAATAGTTTTTCGATAATTCTGAACACTTTTGATTTTCCGGTTTCTACCCTTACCGAAAAAATAGAAACCCTTTATGAAGTATAGCTGTTGTTGATAAAGAATAGCCTATTACTTCATAAAGTAAGTTCTCTATTCCTTTATCTCCGACAGCTAATGCTGTCGAAGAAATAATCAACTAGTTCTAATTCTGGTGTTTTATTTATAAGGACCTTAAGGTCATCATAATCTACAGTTAATCGTGGAAACATATAAGTTTTATTTGCTATTATTGTTTTATATTCATTTATTTTAGCTTGGATTTCTTCTGTATAGTTTGTATTTGCTTCTGTTTCTTCTGTGTTATTATTTGTTTTTACTTCCGCTTCTTGTGTGCCTATTGTAGTAGTTTCTTTTGTTTCTATTTCTTCCTTTATCTTTTTTGTATTAACATCGTTTTTTAATTCTTCATTCATTTTAATTTCCTCCTTAATTTTAATTTCTGTATTTAATTCGTTGTCTTGCATTTTTAATACCTCCTTAATTTTGTTTTCAATGTTCTATTTTGTTTATAGGTTTTCCTAAACTCGTAATATTCAACTAGACATTCAAGAAGACATTCATTTATCTCCTTATTTTTTAATTCTTTTTTATTCATTTTTTCCTTAATTTTATTTTCTGTGTTTAATTTGTTATCGTGCATTTTTAATTCCTCCTTATTAAATTTTCAATGTACTTTTGATAGGTTTTGGCTATCATTATTTTGTTTCCGCTTCGTAGACTTTCTTAAATGCTTCATATTCAAGTTTGTGTTCAGCAATATAATTTTGTATGTCAAACATAATGGTTTTTGCAATTTGCTCAACTTGGTAATTGTCGAGTATCATAATCTAACTCCTTAATCGTGCCCCCGATAGAGCGTATTGTCATCATAAGTAATTAAATAAAAACCTCCTTTCGTTTTCGTTTGACTGATAAAAGTATTTGTGATAATATGGTATTGTTATTAATGATATATTGGAAAATAAAATTGTGATATTAATAACTACATATTCTAGATACGAATTCATCGAATAATTTTTTTAAAAAATAAAAAAATAAATGCAAAGAGATTAATAATTTTGCAAAATAAATTCTTTAGCAGGACAAAAAAGGGGTAAAAATGAGTAAAGAAAAAAATCAAAAAGAAGATAAAAAAAAGAAAAAAGTTATGACTGAATTTGATATAAAATTTAGTGAAAGATTATCTAAAATAAGAAAAGAATATTGCGAACAAAATGGAAAAAAATTAACTCAACAAGAAATTAGTGAGGACATGGGTTTAGGTACAAATACTCTTTCTTCTTATGAAACAGGAAGTAAAACACCTAGAATACAACAATTAATAAAGATTAAAAAATATTACAATGTACCATACGAATATTTATTAGTTGAAACTGATGACAAAAATTATAATACTGATGAACAAGCAATTAAAAATAGAAAAGCTATTAATGATATTAAAAAAATATTAACTGACTTAAACGATTAAGAATTAAAATAAAGAGGTGTTATAAATGAATGTAGTATTATATGGTAGATATAGTCCTCGGTTCTAAACAAACAGACCAATCTATTGAGGGACAATTCAGGGAGTGTAGAGCCTATGCAGAAAGAATGGGATATACTATTGTAGGAGAGTATAAAGATGAACACTTGACAGGAACAAGTGATAATAGAGCAGATTTTCAAAGAATGATAGAAGATAGTAATAAAAAGACTTTTGAAGCTGTATTAGTCTACCAATTAGACCGCTTCTCTCGTAATAGATATGATAGTGCAATATATAAACGCAAACTAAAAAAGAATGGTGTAAGAGTTCTTTCGGCAAGAGAAAATATTTCTGATGATGCTTCTGGTGTTTTAATGGAAGCAGTATTAGAGGGAATGGCGGAATATTATTCTGTTGAACTAGGTCAAAAGGTGGAAAGAGGAATGAAAATAAATGCAAGTAAATGTTTATACATAGGCGGATATATTACTTTAGGTTTTAAGATAGTAGATAAAAAATATACAATAGATGAACAAACTTCTCCTATAACACTAAATGCTTATAAAATGTATGATAACGACCATACTATTGAAGAAGTACGAGAATATGTCAATAATCAATTAAAAATTATAGATAAACGAAATAAAAAAGGCGAATTAGTACAATATAGTAAAGGTGCAATTAGAAATTTATTAGCAGATAAAAGATGTATGGGTACTTACATATATAAAGATACAGAAACACCTAACGCAATACCTCAAATTGTAGATGTGAATTTATTTAACAGAGTACAAGAAAGGCTAGAAAAGAATAAGCAGTCGCCATCAAGGTTAAAAACTACTAATGATTACATATTAACTACTAAATTATTCTGTGGACATTGTAAAGATATGATGGTTGGCATTTGTGGTACATCACGAACAGGAAAAAGACACGCGTACTATTCTTGTAATAAATCTAGGAAAAAACTTTGTGATAAAAAGAATGTAAAAAAGGAAGATATAGAAGATATAGTTGTAAAAGAAGCTAGAAATATATTAACAGATGAAAATATTAATAAAATTGCTGAAACAGTAGTAAAATTAGCAGAGCAAGAAAAAGATACAAGTACATTGAAAAGACTTCAAAATCTTTTAAATCAAAATGAAAAACAGAAAGCTAATTTGTTTGATAGTCTAAAAGTATGTGATATAGATAGTGTTAGAAAGTCCATATTTGAAGAAATGGTAAAAGTTGATGCAGAGCATAGCGATATAGAAAGTCAAATACAAGTTGAAAGTTCTAAAAAGATAAATTTAGATGAAACACAAGTAATATACTTTTTGACTAAAATGAGAAGCGGAGATATAAACGATATTAAGTATAGAAAGATGCTTATAACAGTTTTAATAAATAAGATATATTTGTATGATGGTCATGCAATTATATTCTTTAACACTCAAGATAAAGAATATAAGGTAAAAGTGCCAACTATTGAAGAAGCAGAAGTTCGTACAAACGATACTTCTGCCCACCAACGACGTATCTGTTCGAACTTTTTATAGAACAGATAGATACAAAATCAATCAGAAAATAAAATCTGGTTGATTTTTTTGTTGCTTAAAAACAATATTAAAATCATCCAAATGAAAGGATGGTGCGAAAAATGAACATAATTAAGCAAGAACTAGAATTTGAGGAATGTCTAAAACAGCGATTGGAATTTATATGTGAGTTTTCTAAAGTTACTCCTACCTTTATCAATGGTAGTATTAGGGAATTAGAGAGAACTAATCTTACATATATTGAGCCACATAGAGTGATTATTAAGAATATTACTTTTTTAGTTTTTAATTACTCTAATGATGTGTATATCTCTAACTTGACTAAAAAGATTAAATTATCAGAGTTAGAAGAATATTTGAAAAACATATAATTGTAAATATTTGACATTTCTTAAAATCGTGATATAATATAGGCAATTAATTACATATAGCTGTTCGTCAAAAGCTATATGTTTATGAGTACTTTGAAAAGATTATATTATATTGCATTATTATATTTTAGTTTATGATAAATAGATTTAAGAGATGTCAGTGGTACTCGTGTACTTTGATGTCTCTTTTTTTTGAAGTTAGGAGGTTATGCAAATTGAACGAAGAAAAGAAAAAATGTGGATTATATTTAAGAGTATCAACAGAAGACCAAGCCCGTGAGGGCTTTAGTCTTCCAGAACAAAGAGAAAGATTAGAAACTTTTTGTAAATTTAAAGATTATGAAATAGTAGATTACTATGAAGATGCTGGAATAAGTGCTAAAACTGGTAATTATAGACCAGAGTTCGAAAGATTAAAAGCTGATATTAAATCGAAAAAGATAAATACTATTGTTGCTCTAAAACTAGACAGAATAACCAGAAGTATATGTGACTGGGAAAAACTAATAACTTTTTTAGATGAAAATAATGCTTATCTTGACTGTGCTAATGACGAAATAAATACTACAACTGCAAATGGCAAAATGATATCAAGACTTTTAATGAGTGTTAGTCAAAACGAAATTGAAAGAACTAGCGAGAGAACAAAAGTAGGACTAGCAGGAGCGATAAAGTCAGGACATATTCCTCACGTTGCCCCATTAGGCTATAAGCACGAAGATAAAAGATTAGTTATAGACTACTCTAGCAAAGATATTGTAGTGAGAATATTTGATTTATATTACAATGGCTATTCTTATCAGAAAATAAGTAATTTATTTAATGAAGAAAAGGTATTAGAAAAAGATAACTGGCGAGATTCAACTATACAAACTATTCTTGAAAATGAAATATATAAGGGAGATTTTGTTCACGGAAAAAGAACAAAGCACCCAACTTATTACGAAGATGTAGTAGAGCCAATAATTTCAAAAGAAATGTGGTCGGACTGTCAAGTACAGAAAAAGAAAAATTCAAGAAGTTATCAACGAACATTGACATATTTATATCTACAAAAACTAAAATGCCCAAAATGTAATCGTATTTTAGGCGGTAAAGCAACAACAAAGAAAAATGGCAATGCCTACTTCTACTACTATTGTAATGATTGTAAAATTGAATTTAAAGAAAAAGTTATAAACGATTATTTCAATCAGTTCATTAGTGAATTAGTAGAATACGACTCTGTTGTAAATCAATTCTTCTTGCCTATGATAAAGCAAAAATTTGATGAGCCTAAAGAACAACTAGAAAAAGAAATAAAAGAGCAAAATAATAAACTTGAAAGAATTAAAAAAGCCTATATCAATGGAGTATTTGAGTTGAAAGAATATAACGAAGAAAAGAAAATTGTAGAAAAAGCTATTGAAGAATTGCAGAATAAACTAGAAACTACTGATTGCACTGAAGAACTAAAATTTACACCAAAAGACATTTTACTAAAGAGAGATATTGATTTTATAAACAAGGTTAGGCTAGAAAAAGAATATAAAGCAAGAACTAAAACTTGGAAAGATTACACTAGACAAGAGCAAGCAGAACTTATAATGAAATATGTTGATGATATAGAACTTGCTTTAGTTGGTAACGAAGTAGTTGTAACACAAATAAACTTTAGAGACTCAATTTGCAAACCTTGTCAAGAATTATATGATAATGGATATATAGATACTACAAAGCCTATGATACTTGGCAATGTGCTTGGTAGTGTTAGATTTAGTAATTATTTGCCAGAGAAAGAAGTCAGCGAAATTATTATGAGATTAAGACAATACTATGATGTTCATTATACAGAGGCAACCTACTACATTGATAAGCAAATGTTTTATTTTAACTTTGCTGAAGACAATATTGCTATTGTTAGGGTATTTCCTTTAGAAGATTATTATAAACTTGATCCAGATAATAAAATGGAAACTTATAAATTTGGAATACTCTACATCAATGAAGAAGATAAATTCCAAATGCAAGAAATAGATACTGCATTTGATTATATACCAGATGAAACAAACGATAGTGTAATTTATATGAAAGAGCCTAAACCTATTTAAGTAGGTGTTAAGCCAGTAAGGTTCTGCGAAGAAAATGCAGAAGAAACAAATTAACATGGCACGTTTTGTTTTTGTGATAACAAAAATGAAAGTGGCGATAGTTAATTTGAATAAATTTTATCCTTGTAGGAGAAAATTTATTGCCTCGCAGAGCACCCGAGTTTTGAATGTAGGTCAAAACTCATAAGGGAGAACGATTTAGTTAAGTACACTAAAATGTTCTCCCCATAAAATAGCTTGTTTAAGCTGATATTCTTTTATTTATCATTTTTTCAATTACCATTGTCATATCTTCCAAACTTACTGGAAAAGAAATGATACCAACACCTCTATAATATATATCTATTTCTTGAACTTTTTTACCATTAACTTTTTCAGCTTGATGAACTAATATCTTTTCTATAAGTTCATTTAAGATTTCTGGCGTTAGTTCAGTTATTTCAGTATATTTCTTAACATTAGATATAAACTGTGTTAAATCAGTTGTTTTCTTTTCAGTATTGTTGATTTCTTTTGACAATTGTTCTATCTTTGTTTTTAGTTCTTTTTGTTCATTATCATAATTAAATGATAAGTTTCTAAATCTTTCATCTGTTAGCTTTCCAGATATATTATCCTCGTAAATGTGAATAAATAAGTTATCAATTTCAATTATTCTTTTCTTTGCTTGTTCAAGTTCTTTCTTGTTTTTAGTAATTTGTTTTAACTCATCTTGTGTAGATTTTACTAATTGTTCTTTTATAAATAAGTCTTCAAAATTTTTCATATAAGCAACTACTTTTTGTATATTTTCTAAAACAAGAACTTGCAATACTTTATCTGAAATATAATGAGATGTGCATACAGAAGTGTCATTCTTATAGCTTGAACATCTGTAGTGATCTTTGCTCTTTAAATCTTTTACAGGAGATTGAAAATACATTTTTTTGCCACAATCATTACAGAATAGCAATCCTGAAAAAATACTTTTCTTGCCTGACCTTGTAGGCTTTTTTCTGTTATTTCTTAATTGCTTTGCAATATTCCAAGTATATTCATCAATTATTGGCTCATGAGTATTTTTAAATATTTTTCTGTCTTCTTTTGGAAGAGTAATTTTAGTTTTGTCTTTATAAGAACGAACAGTATATTTAAAATTAACAGTATCTCCAATATATTCTTGTCTATCTAAAATCCCAGCTACAGTAGTTCCGCACCATTTATATTGATATTCTTGAGTATTAGTAATTGAGTTTGTGCTAACACTTGCATTATATTCTGACGGAGTCAATATTTTTCTTTCTCTTAAAATTCTTGCAATTTCAAAAGTTCCATGCCCTTGAATAAATAAGTTATATATTTCTTTTACAATTTCTGCTGATGGCTCATCAATAACCCATTTTGTTTTATCGTTTTCATCTTTTTTATAACCATAAGGCACATTATTAGCAAGTGAAATACCAGATTCACCTTTACTTTTAAGAACTGCTCTAACTTTTTGACTTATATTTTTAGCATGCATTTCATTAAACCAGTCTTGAATAGGCAAGAAGTCATTTAAACCTTTACTACTATCAATATTATCCATAATTGCAATATATCTAATATTTAGTCTTACAAAATCTTCTTCAAGGAGTTGTCCTACAACAAGTCTATTTCTTCCAAGTCTTGAATGGTCTTTTACTATAATCGTTCCAATTTGTCCGTTTTCAGCAAGTTCCATCATTTCCATAAAAGCAGGTCTTGTAAAAGTTGTTCCAGAATACCCGTCATCAACAAAGAACTTAATATTTTGAAATTTGTTATCTTCTGCATATTTACTTAAAATTAATTTTTGATTTTTTATACTATTGCTTTCTCCTGATAGTTCATCATCTCTTGATAAACGACAGTATAAAGCTGTTATTTTATCGCTTTCTAGCTGTTTCATAATTTACTCCTTTCTTTAGACAGCTTGAAATACGATATAAAATTATAGCTACTTTGTAAGTAGTGTTTATAATATACCATATTTCAAACTAAAAATTCAATACAAAAATTTTACTTTTGAAAGATTTCAAAAAATCTAGTTAATATTGTGTGTTCCGAATCCTTGTTAAAATAGGTATTTACTTTATAAACAGTACCTTTTATTTCTTTTTCAAAGTTCAAATTTTGTTCTGGATAAAAACTTTTTAAATATTCTGTAATTTCTTCATTGCTCATTTTAGAAAGTTTATTACAAAATTCATTCTTTAAATTTTCTAAAAATTCATATTCTTCATTAGTTAGTTCAATTCTATATATTTTTTCATTATCTTGCATCTCTGTCAGCCCTCCTTTTCTTGTATTCAGGAGAGTTCTTTAATTTCTGCTTTTCAAGTAAGCGACCACAGGGAGCTGTTACATAACTTTCTTGCGAAAGTATGTAACCCACTATGACACTTTCAAAACTTCGTTTTGGAAAGGTGCCAGTGGGATCCTTGCGGAGGGCTCATAAATTATCTAATATTGCGATAGATAATTTATGTTTGGCTTTGCCAAAGCAAAATAATATTTTATCACTTCCGTTCAAATATTATTTTGACTACTGAAAAATTTTATCAAGCTACCTAGCATAAAATTTTTTCAGTATCTTTCTACTATGCGTTGTAAGAATATAGAGCAATACCTATATAGTCTTTTTTAGCATAACAAAAAGACCCATTAGGCACAACAAATAAAACTACCCATATTGCAATTTTTTGCAATATGGGTAGTTTTACTTGAAACATGCTAATCGGTCTTAACCACTGCTGGACATTTTACATACTATTCATTCTAAACCAGCCAAAATATATTTCACCGCATTGGGTTAATAAGTTTCCTACAAACCTTAATTCTCTATGTCTCGGAAGTGGGAGAATAACTTATTGTATCCCTTATTAACCAGTGTTTCGTGTCTATTAATTTTTCAGTGTACTATAAAATACATATATTATATATCATCTTTTATGTAAATGTCAATAAAATTTGGATTTTTAGTTGTAAAAATACGGATTTATTGATATAATTCAGTAGTATAAATGATTATTAGAGGTGGTAATTGTGATAAATAAAAATGATATATTTGAATTAGGAATAGGAACTTGGAAAATAGATTATGAAAATATTAAGAATGATATGCAATCATTAATTCATTCATATAATCTAGGACAAAACTATTTGTCTTTATCTATGCTTTATAATAATGGAGAAGTTGTTAGACAATTAAAGAGATTTATAAATAAAGTAGATAGAGATAAATTGTTTATTGCTACAAATTTAGAGCCAACTATTGAGTCTAGAGATGATATAGAAAAGCAATTAAATGAGTATTTACAAATTCTAGATATAGAATATGTTGATATGCTTCAATTACATAAACCTTCATTTTCAAAAATTCCTTTAATAGATGTTTATAAAGAGATACAGAGATTAGTAAGTTTAGGAAAAGTAAAATATATTGGGATTAGTAATGCGAGCCTAGAACAATTATCTTTAATAAATAAAGAAATTAAAATCGACTTTTTTGAGGGAATATATAATTTAGAGTGTAAAATATATGAAGATATAAAAGTTTTAGATTATTGTAATAAAAATGATATAAAGTTTTTGTGCTATCAACCATTAAGAAGAAATAGAACAGCTAAAAGAAATTACCCTTTATTAGTTGAATTAGCAAATAAATATGATAAAACACAAAACCAAATCATACTTAACTGGATAATAAATGAAAAGAAAATGATAGCATTAGTAAAATCGACCAATATTAATAGGATTAATGAAAATAAACAAGCATTAAATTTTAAAATGGATATAGAAGATTATGAAAGATTAAATAATTTTAGAAATGAAGAATTTGATAATGTGAAAGTAGATTGGGATGACAATGGTGGCATTTCAATAGACCAATTAGCAAATCAATTTGAGTAAAAGAAAGTAGGTAAATAATGGATTTAGAAAAGAAAGATAATAATTCCATGATTATTAAATATCAAAACACAGATAATGTATTAAAAGATGTGTGCTCTATTATTGAATCAGCAAGAGATTATGCTTATCAATCAGTAAATATCGCATTAGTAGAAAGAAATTGGTTTATAGGATATAGAATAGCAGAAGAAGAATTAAAAGGCGATAACAGAGCTGATTATGGTACAGAAATAATAAAGAAGTTGTCTAAAGAATTAAAAGGAAAATATGGGAAAGGTTTTGAAATAAGAAATTTATACTATTTTTTACAATTTTACAAAACTTTTCCAAACATTTTGCACGCAGTGAATGCAAAATCTAATATTTTACTTTCTTGGACACACTACAAAATTTTATTACAGGTATTTGATGAAAAAGCAAGAGATTGGTATGCAAAAGAAACACTTGAACAAACTTGGAGTACAAGAACATTACAACGAAATATAAGTACACAATATTATTACAGACTTTTAAAATCACAAGTTAAAGAACCTGTAATTGAAGAAATGAAAGAAAAAAATAAAGAACACTATTTAATGGATAAATTAGAATTTATAAAAAATCCGTTAATAGCTGAATTTTTAGGTTATTCATTAGAAGATAAATACACAGAAACTGAACTAGAAACAAGTATTATAAATAACTTACAAAAATTTTTGATGGAGCTTCGGAAAAGGTTATGCTTTTGTAGAAAGGCAACAACATATTCGTACTGAAAAAGATGATTACTATATCGATTTAGTATTTTATAACTATATTTTAAAGTGTTTTGTTTTAATTGATTTGAAAACTAATAAAGTAACACATCAAGATATAGGACAAATGGACATGTATGTTAGAATGTATGATGAACTAAAAAAAGCAAAAGATGACAATCCAACAATAGGAATTTTACTTTGTACAGAAACAGATGCTGATGTAGCAAGATATTCTGTATTAAATGGAAATGAGCAATTATTTGCAACAAAGTATAAAACATATTTACCAACAGAAGAACAACTAAAGGCAGAAATAGAAAGTCAAAAAGCAATATTTGAGATACAACAATTAGAGAAAAAGGAAAAGTTGAATTAAATTTCAAAAATATAGGAGGTTTAAAAATGAAATTAAAAATATTAGATAATAAACTAAAAGTAGTAAAAATAAACCCTAATAATACTAATATGTCCGACACAATACTTAATCAGGAATTTTATTCTATTACTAGAACAGATGAAGAACTATCAATTGTAATAGACGAAGACATAGATATTCAAAGTGATATTGTAGAATATAATTGGAGAGCAATAAAAATTGAAGGAATATTAGATTTTTCATTAATAGGAATATTATCAAAAATTAGTGCAATACTTACACAGGCTAAGATTAGTATATTTGTAATATCAACATACAATACAGATTATATTCTTATTAAAAATGATAAATTAAAAAATGCAACTGAAGTTTTAAAACAAAATGGGTATGAATTTGTATAAAATTTATAATAGGAGGAGAAATATATGCTAAAATATCCAAGAAGTAAGCATGGTGGAGAACTATGGGCAAAAATAGAAGTACTTGAAAATGTTTTAACTCCTTTATTAAAAATATAATATGTTTAGTAAAGGAGTTAAAAATTATGAATTATGAAGATAAAAAAATTGTAGGAGTTATCGCATCAAATGTTGAGCCATCCATTGCCCTTAATGTTATAGGTCATCTTGCTATATCTATTGGCAAATATTCAAATGACGAAATTATGGGACAACCAAATATTGTTGATAAATCAGGTGTAAACCATTTAGGAATTAGTCAATTTCCATTTATAATAACAAAAGTAAAACAAGGAAAATTAAAAAATGCTATAGATTTAGCAAAACAAAATCCTAATTTATTAGTAGCTGACTATCCAAAAGATATGTTAGACACAAGAACAGATGACGAATTAGTTACATCTATAAATTCAAAAGAAAATGATAAATTAGAATATCTAGGTGCTATTATTTACGGTAATACAGAAGATGTTAATGAAATAACAGGAAAATATCAATTATGGAGATTAGATTAAGATAATTTGTAAAGACATATTGAGAAGATAAGATGATTGCTCAATATGTCTTTACTTTATATTTTAACAATATATAAGTTCTTTGAAGATAATTTCTTCAACCGAATGCTTATAATTATTCATAAGTCCTGTCCATTTTAAAGGGTTAGTATTTTTCAAATTTTCGTCAATAGGATTTTTCTCTAGCACTTGAGCCATAAGTATTTCAAATCTTTCTTTAGCTTGTTTATCAGTTTCTACGATATGTTTTCTTAAAGTCTTATTCATAAACATTATTATATATTCAGCTTTTTTGTGATTTTTTAAATACTCTAATCTTAAATAACCATACTTTCCAATAATATAATCATTTTCGTAATTTTCTTTTTCCAAATATAAGTCAGGAACAAAATAATCCCCTTCTTTGTGATAAGTTATCTCTACTATAACTAAAACCTCCATAAATTGATTTTCACTACAAATTAGACTAAATAATTTATATCTTTAAATGGCTATCTAACACAATAAAATTTTGGAAGAAATCTATAAGAAAAATTTTGTCCTTATTGGAATTCTCCCAATGGAGAAACAGCTGATGACATTGCTAAAAGAAAAGGATTAAGATATAGAGAAGATATTTTAGACAATATGGGAAGTGAAGAACTTGCAGCTAATTTATTTCGTATAACACAGACAGAATCAAGATTAAAAAGAGATAAAGTTGACACTGAAAAGAAAGCTTGTGATACTCATAATAAAAGTGGAAAAATAGTTAGAAAAGCAATTAAACAAGCAGGACGGAACTATGCCAGAAGAATTGCCTACACCTAAAAAGAGTTTGAAACAATTAGAAAAGGAAAATAAGAAAAGTTTAAAGAAAAAGGAAAATAAACAAAGGAAAGAGGTAGTAAGATGAGTGCAAATGATTATTTCAAAAATGAAGAAAAAGGACAGAAATGCAAGATAAAAGATGTAAGGTTGTTGATAACTATATGAATGTAACAGCCTTGCAACTCAAAAAACAAATTCTCGCCAATATATTAAAATTTCCCTATAAATATTAAATAATAAGAAACGGAGATGATAGTAAATGAACAAATTAGTAAAGTATTCAAACTATACTAATCAAACTTTTGAACATATTAGACACATTGATGAAAATGGAGTTGAATATTGGTATACACGAGAACTAATGAAAATTTTAGAATATAAACAATGAAGAAGATTTGAAAGCAAGAAAACTTTGATAAAAATATTGTAAAAACAAAAGAAGTCTGGTAAAATTATTTTGCAACTGAATAAATAGTTTTATTGTACTAATAGTAGAAAAGTTTTAAAATTATAGTAACATTAAATCTATAAATGAGAATAAAGTAAGAAAGCGAAATTATTTTATGAGAGATAAAAAGGAACAATTGACAAATGATAAAATAGTAGATGAGTTGAAAAAATTGGTACCTGAGATGGTAACAGATTATAT
>CATNCV010000020.1 GCA_950096965.1 uncultured Clostridiaceae bacterium
TTATATTTTTTACTATATTATTTTTGTTTTTATCCTCTTTTTCTAATTCAACTAATGCATTATTCATACTTTGTTTTTTGGCTATAATTATTGTATACACAATAAACAAACCAAATAATATTAATAAACAAATTGCTTCTACTTTTGATATTGTACTTCCTGTGTTTGCAAATATCATAAGTATTATTGTAAATATTAGGCACATTGGTATTTCATATTTTATTGTTTCTTTTTGAAATTTCACAGGTCTTAATATACTTGCTAATCCTAAAATTAACAATAAATTACACAAATTGCTTCCAACAACATTTCCTATTGCCATATCTGAATATCCATCTATTGCAGAAGTTATACTTACAAATAACTCTGGCATAGAGGTTCCAATAGAAACAATTGTAAGCCCTATTATTATTTCTGGTATGTGAAACTTTTTAGCCAGTCCACTTGCCCCATTTACTAGCATATCTGCTCCTACTATAAGTAGTATAAATCCTACTATTATTAATATAATTGATAAAAACATTATAAATTCCTCCTATTTTTAAATCTATTATACTATATATCATAATTTTATAATTTTCAATAATTATTAGATTATTTAAGCAAACTTTGTTTTGAAATTATTGCCTTTTATAAAAAACCATTACATAATTTTGAAAAAATAGGAAGTGAATTATTTGGTTGACTTATCGTATCAAAAATGCTATACTAATTA
Source organism: uncultured Clostridiaceae bacterium (assembly GCA_950096965.1). Taxonomy (GTDB): domain Bacteria; phylum Bacillota; class Clostridia; order TANB77; family CAG-508; genus UMGS1663. The sequence continues at coordinate 716 of CATNCV010000020.1, forward strand.
TAGATATTTGAGGCGGTATGCCAATGCCATAGGCATAGTCCTATGATGAAAAGTTAAATAGCATAATACTTGATGACAAGTGTTATGCTATTTGTTTTTATTATCTAAGAAAAACGGAAAACTATAATTATTAGTTTTCCGTTTGGTAGAAATGATTTTGTTATAGAAGATTAATCATATATTTACGATATGCTTTGTGATTTTAGACTTCTCTTTTTCATATATATGCAAAATATCTCCATGTTGAACCTTAATTTCTACTCCTGATACCCCTGGTATTATATTTCCGTCGTGATGAATTTCAAATTTAAAATATCCCTTATAAAAAACGTAAAGCTCGTCATTTCTTTCAGATAAAATAAAGCCATAGCCAAGTTTTTTATTAGTTTTTGGCTTTTCATTTTGCTCTACAAAAATATAATCAAGTTCAAGAGCTAACGCTTTAGTTGCTAAGTTTTCATCTGCTGTTAGCAATGTTGGTCTAATTTGCTTAGGAAGTATTTGCATATATTGCAACAATATATTATCAACATATTTATCGTCGGAATATCCTCTGAACCTTGATAACATATATTTGTCAGGAGAACTCAATATTTTAGAAGTATATTTTTTTATATTTTCTTTTAAGCTCTTTGTTCCATTCTTTTTCTTTTTGTCCATCTCCTCTAGTGTTGCAAATATAAATGTTACCTGTTTAGCACTCTCTATTATATCTCTGCCTCGAGCAGATGTTAAAGCACATGTATCAACTAATATATTATTATAACTAGCATTTTGAACCAAATTTATAGGTTCATCTGTCTGTACTTCAACACAACTCTGTGTTTTTTCAGTTGCTTTGTTAGAGTTGTTCTGATTTAATAAAGAAATGTACCGCTTAGCAGTAGATTCTGCATAACCCAATTTAACAAAAGTGTCTTTTGTTGGATTAGATGGAAATTTAGGAATTACTTTCCGTATGTCTTCTACATTACCTCCTTTTGCTATAATATGACCAATTTCTCTGTTTTTCATGATGCTACCTACCTTTCTGTGTATAAGATGTTGTAAATTTTACAATAATCTTCCAACCGTATTATGTCTATATTATACCATTTTTTTGAGGTATTGTCAAAAAATCGCTTGTTTACCCTACTCTCCTTTTCTTCTTTGAAAAAATATTAGTAAGTATAATAAAGGATATGCTAAATAAAATTATTACTCCCATATTAATAAATACAGGCATTAAAGTTTCTATGTTGAACTCTTCTATTGTTTTCATTAGTTCGTTGGTTTGAATGTACCAATATGTTGGTATCATGTGTGCTATTGTTAGAACACTTTTTGGTAGCCATTCTACTGGTACAAATGCCCCACATAAAAAACTTGAACCTAGTGCTATTACATTTACTATTCCATTTATTGCATTTTTGTTGTTTATTATTGTTGCTATTAAAAATGCTATTGTTAATGCACACATTGTAAATATAAATGAATTTACTATATATATTAGTCCGTGCTAAACTAAACATTGTTTTTCCTACTATTATAAAACTTATTACTACATAAAATAACCATAAAAATGTTGCAAATAACCCATTGGAAAATAATAATATTCTATTGTGTTTTTTATAATTCATACTACTTATAATAGTTCTTTTTCGTATACTTTTTTCATTAAAACTTGATAATATTAAGCATATTACATATATTGCACCTGCTAAAATACTGTAACTTGCAAAATTATAATAAAAGCTTGCTTTTGATAAGCTGTTTGTGTCTAGTTTTGATGTAACTTCTATTTGTGTTTGATTTTCTAAAGTATTGTTTATTTTTTCTATAAGCTCCACTTCACTATTTATTTCATTTAAATATATATTTTGTATTTTTATATATCTTGAAAGTAACATTTCGGCATAGCTTGATTGGTAGTCTCCTGTGCTTTTTATTTGTATTTCTGGTGTTTCACCATTTAATATCATTTGCCTATAATTTTCTGGTATGTATATAATGTAATTTACATCTCTATAAAATAATGCATCATTAACGCTATCTTCTTCTAATTTTATATCTATTATATTTGAGTTATCTTTTATATACTCTATTAAATTTTTTGTTAAACCCACTTCTTCATCTTTATTTATTATTAGAACATCTGGCTTAACTGCTATGAAGTTTGTGTTATTTTCACTTGTTGACATGTTAAACACGCCAAATACTAGTAATATTATTGTATATAAAAGTACAACAAATTTATTTTTATTTAATATTTTTAAAAATGTTTTAAATACTGTCATTTCTTTCCTTTCTATTCCAATTGGGGACAGATACCCCATTAGGAAACGTCCCCAATTGGAACTTTTTTTACAATGTTTCATATTTTTGCTTTCTTAATTGTATAATTGATATTGCTATCATAATGCTACTAAATATAAGTAGACTTATAACATTTATATAATATCTACTAAAAGTATCATAATAATATAAAGAATATAATCCATCTGTTATCATACTTGCAGGGTTTAATTTATTTATAATTGGCACATTCGTATCTACGATATATTTCATTGTTATTCCCATCATTCCAGATAAAAAACAACCAAACATTGTAACTGCAAGTAATATTCCTGTTTTTACGTTTTCGTTTGTTTTTAGAGTTGTTGCAACTACTAAGCCAAGTGATAATCCTGCTAAACTTCCTGCTAAAGTTAATAATACTATTAAAGGCAAATTATTTCCATAGTCTACTTTTAATATAAATATTGTATAGATAAATAACAAACTAATTCCAATTAATTGTGTTATATAACTTGCAAAAACACTAGAAATTATTAGTTTTCCTTTGCTAATTGGTGCTACTGCTGTTCTTTTTCCTACATTTCCCATATTGGCTAAACTATTATTTATCGCTGTCATTGCTAATATTCCACCATATAAACATGTCATTGCTATTAGTGTATAAAATTCAATCATGGTATAACTTAAATTTGCATTTGATATATTTTTAAAACTTATGTCTTCTTTTGTTGCTATTTCTAAAGCTTTTTTATATATTTTTTCATAGTCAACTTGTGCTTTTCCTTGCATACTTTCTTTTACTATTTTCTTATTTGCTAGGTCTTGAACTATTTTGCTTGTACTAGTTATTTCTTCTGTAACATATTTTAATATGCTTTCATTTATTCCATTTGATTTTATTACTATTTTTGGTTTATCTTCATCTAGTTTTAAATATCCTGTTATTTCACCATTTTCTAATAGTTCTTTTGCTGTAGTCTCCTGTACATATTTTAAAGAAAATAGTCTATCTTCATTTTCTTCATCACTTAAAGCTTCAAAAGATTGCTTTAATATTTCGTTATTTTTAAATTCTTCACTTTCTACTATTGCTATATCAATAATACTTAATTTTTCACTATTTTCTATATTTGAAAATGCTAAGTTGAAAAATGTTGCCATTATAATTGGAAATGCAAAGGTCCAAAATATTAGTATTTTGTTTCCAAATAGTGTTTTTAAGGTATACTTAAAATTATGTATAAACATTAATCTCTAAGCTCCTTTCCTGTTAATTCTAAGAATACATCATTTAGCGTTGGTCTTTCTGAATATATTTTATTGTATTTTATTTCTTCTTTTTTCAAATGATTTGTTAATTCTCCTAAATTGTTTTCTCCTTGTTTGTATGTAATAATTAAGTTGTTAACATTATATTTAACTTCTTCTACATTTTGTAGATTTCTTATTTTATCTATTTGTTCTTCTTTTAAGTTATTAACTTCTACTGTAACTTTCTCTTCTATTCTAGCTTTTTTCTTAAGCTCATCTGCTGTTCCACTTGCAAGTATTTTTCCTTTATCTAAAATGATAATTCTATCACATAAAATTTCTACTTCTTCCATATAGTGAGTTGTATACACTATAGTTGCTCCAGCTTCTCTTAATTTCTTTATTCCATCTAATATATTATTTCTACTTTGTGGGTCTACTGCTACTGTTGGTTCATCTAAAAATATTAGCTTTGGTTTATGTGCAATTCCACAAGCTATGTTTAGTCTTCTTAATAAGCCACCTGATAGTTGTTTTGGATAGAACTTTTTAAAATCTTCTAAACTTACTAGTTTAATTGCTTCTTCTATGTAGTTTTTTCTAGTAGTTTTATCTTTTATATAAAGTCCACAAAAATAGTCTATATTTTCATATACTGTTAGTTCATCAAATACTGCTACTTCTTGAAATATTACTCCTATATCTCTTTTTATATCATAAGAATTTGGTTTCATTTCTTTTCCAAATATTTGTATACTTCCTTTACTAAATTTTAGTAAAGATAATATACAGTTTATAGTAGTAGTTTTTCCACTTCCATTAGGTCCGAAGTAAACCTAATATTTCCCCTTCGTGTACTTCAAAAGATATATCATCTACTGCTTTAAAAGTTTTGTATTCTTTGGTTAAATTTTTGACTTCTATTACATTGTTCATTTTATAAAATCTTCCTTTCTATTATTGTTGAGATTATGGCATATATAATCCAGTTCCATATATTAATAATTACCATTCAAAAAATTGCTAAATAACAATTTGTAGAGTAACCTTATGTGTTTATATATATTAAAATCAAAATTGAAGCCCGACAACCCGCAGAACGCGGGGGAATACCCGTGAGCTTGGAGGGTTCGATTTTTATTTTAATATATATAAATGCATAAGGTGGCTAATTTTAAAGCTATTTCTTCGAAGAGCGGACGATTGCTAATCGCCCCTACATCAAAATTATTATTTCTACGAGTTTTTATATCCTATTATTAATTTTTTTACAGTTTCTGTTAGTAATTCTTCTATTTCTACATCTGAAAATTTTACTGTATTTGTGGCAACTAAACATGCTATTCCATGTGTAAATATCCATACTTTTACATGGAATTTCTTTTGTTCTTCAAAAGAAAGCCCTGTTAATATTTGGCCTTTCTCTATTACATCATCTCCTACATTATCTGCCATTATAAAATTTTCTGCATTAAGGTTTGTTTTTTGCATAAATATAATTTTAAAAAATTCTGGGTAATCTTTTGCAAATTTAATATATGATAACCCCATTTTTTTATATGCCTGTTCTTCATTTGCACCACTTAGCATGTATTCTTTATATTTTGCACATATCTTTTCATATACTGCTTTTTTTAGCTCTTCCATATCTTTAAAGTGCTTAAAAATCGGATGAACAGAAGCATTTAACTCTTTTGCAATTCTACGAGCATTTAGTCCATCGAAGCCTTCATTTCGCACTATATTATATGCAATATTAAGTACTTGCTCTTTTTCAAATATAGTTCTTGGTGGCAATTTGTATCATCTCCTTTTTAAAATAACATACGTTACCTAACTTTTGTTAGTATATCATTTTGTTTGTGTTTTGTATATAGTTTTTGGGAAATTTGTTGGTTAAATATGTACATAAAATTTGCAATATCATGCCAAATATTGTATAATATAATTAACATTTATAAATGCGAAATAGTAAATGTTGAAAGGTGGTATAACAAATGAAAACTGAAATCAATTATGAATTGATAAATGATATGTATATATCTTGGCTTAATGAACGCGATGCTTTTATACAAAGAAAAATTAAAGATGATATAAAAAGTAAATTTTCACCATATGAATTTTTAATGTATTGTGAAAGGTATTCATCTCCATTTAAAACTTTTAGAAATATCTTTCCTTTATGTTATTTGTTTGAAACTCTTAAACAAATGCAAAAGCAAGGTAAAGATATAAGTAATTTCACCCATCAATCATTATTAATAGAAACTCCAGAAGAAATTAGAACTGTAAGTAACTTTGCTAAAAGAGAACCTTCTTCAGAAATAAATAATTTCGGGCTTATTTTTAAAGGACAAAATATATTCGAATATGGAGATATTAAAAGTATTGGTGAAAAATTTCCTTATGCATATGCTAATAATTTAAGTATACAACAAGTAGAACAAATGGTTAAATCTGGAAAAGATTATAAGGGTATTCCAATTACTATAACTATTGATAATATTAGTGAGCTTCCATTAGAAAAGTTAAGTTATATTGAAGAATGCTTCGATGTTGATGGAATAAAAATAGTTGCTAAAAATAGAGCTGCTCATAATGCACATCAAGGTGAATGTACACCTTTAAACTTAAGAGCTTATAAGCAAATAAGAAATGTTGTAGATAATGAAATACTTAATAATTTATATATTGACCCAAACCTTAATAGAATGAATATTGACCTTCAACTTTCTGCGCAAATACTTGATAAACTTGCTAATAAAATTGAATATGATTTTGATGCAGCTGAGAAACCACGTTTTTCAAAAGAATCTAAAATGGCAAGTGGTTTAGTAGGACTACTAACTGGTAAATCTATATGCAAAGGATATTCTGAAATATTAAGAAATGTTTTAGGTTGTGTTGGTATTGATTCAGTAGTTATAGATGGTGTAGTTTTAGATGATAATGGTGAAGAAAGAGATCATTCATGGAATTTAGTAAAACTTGGTGATTTTTGGCTTAATGTAGACTTAACAAATGCAAGAGAAAATATATGTGCTGGAAAACCTACTGGTAACTTATTTATGTCAGATATGGCATTTTATGATACTAGAAAAAAAGTTACACTTGAAAAAGGGAAACAAATAAATGGAAAAAGTATGGAATCGACAGTAATGATAGGCGGTCATGTAAAAGCTTATGGAACAAATAATAAACAATGTAAAGTAAATATTTCTCCCGCTTTAACATCTAGCTTAATTCAAAAATCTAGATTATATGCTGAAAATTACGAAAAAGATTCAAAAAATACTAATTACAAAGGTATAATACCATATGTTGGAAGCACGATAGAACAAACTCGTTCTAGTTCTAAAAATATTAGTGGAATAATTAAATAAAAATATTAGGGAAATTTTAATGTCCTAATCTTTTATTTTTTTCTATCTAAAATACCTTTTAATCTTGCTTCAATCCATTTGTCTGAATAGCCTCTTCCTCTGTAATAGTCTATTGCTCTATTTATAGCAATTTCTGGGTCAAATATTTCATCAATTCTTTCTTTTCCCATTTGTGCAAGCCATAGTTTAAAAGGTTCTGCTTTTGGGCTCGGCACGGACTCTATTAGTCTTAAAATTCCTTTTGTATCTAGCACATCTCTTAGTCTAATTTTTCCGTCAGGTGCCAGCATTTTCAAGTGACTACAAAATGTAGTCACTTCACTACCTTCTTTTTTTAATCTGTTTTTTAATACAGACCAATACTTTCTAGGTTCTTTATTTTCTGTTACAGCACTAATTACATCAGCTACACTAAAATAATATTCTTCCTTTTCGCTATCCCAAACACTTCTTATTTCTTTTCCTTCAAAAAGATTTGAAATTGTTCGTATATGTGAGGTAATTATTTATTATTTAGATCTTTATAATAAAAATTTAACTAATTAAAAATAAAGTAAGTTTAAGATATCAAGAGCTGTTGCTCAAATTTTTCTTAAACTTACTTTATTTTAGTCATTTACTTTTTTCTCTTATTAATAAGCGTTTTAACATCTGAAAATACATCAAAAAGTGATTTTAATAAAAAGAATATTGCTACACTAATGAGAATTGAGAGAAAACTAATCGCAATTTTATCAGCATCTTTATATTGCTGTGTATATGTCTCAAAGTTTTCTAGTTCTGTACTATACTCTTCTTTTAAAATTTCAAAATCTTTTGACAATGTAATTGTTGCATAGTATTTGTTTTCTCTTTTTAAAGGTTCTTTTATTTCATAATATAAAATAATATTTTCACCTTTACTATATATCTTATAACTTATACTTTCTTGATTAATATAACCTTCATCTTCTTTAAGAATTGGACTTGAAATTTTAAAAGCGTTTTCTCCATAAATACACTCTTTACATATTTCTTTTAGCAATTCCACATTTTGCTTTTTACTTTCGTAATCACTTTGAATAGTTACTTCATCTCTTTCGAATATGCTATTACAAATTGGATGTGCAATTACATATATAATACATATTGTAATTACTGCTAATACTACTCTAACTAATTTAGGTATTTTCCGCTTTTCTTCTTTCATTTTTCTTCCTCCTTAAAATATTAATTTTGCTGTAGTTGCTAATATATATGTAAAATAGGAAATTATAAATGTTTAAAACAGTTATATTTTATCATATTCTTATGTTAAATTCAACTATTTTTTTATTTTTAAAATATATAATTATATTTAGCTTATATATATTTTTACTTCTCATATTCCAAGCATTTTTCTTCTAACAATTTAAAATTACAACATCTATCTTTTATGTTGGCTGGTAATCTTCCATTATTATATAATTGATATAATTTAAATGATTTATTTTTTAATTGCTTATAGTGTTCATTTAACCATTTTAATTGTTGTTTTAATAATTGTTGATATTTTTGTTCTGGTATAGATATATTTGTTCTGTTTAAATCTACTAAACAATAATTATGTTCTTTTACAGGAATCATATTATTAAAGTTAACTGCTCCTAGTTCTCCACCTTTTATTTTTAAGAAATCAATTTTGTTTTTCATTTTTATGTGTTTTTCTTTTGGACTAGCTAATGGAGCAAAATACTCACAGTTTTCTATTTTGAATAATATTCCTATAAATGGCCTTAATTCTTTTTCGTGCTTATTATACGCTACTTTATTGTCATATTTTCTCAGGTAATCACAATAATCTGTATTAACCCTTACAATTCTTAAATTTATAATCATTACAATTCCTCCTTTATATGTATATTTATAAATAATTAAATAAAACGCAAAAAGATTAGGAAAGTTTTAAAGCCCCCTAATCTTTCTTTTTTTAATTCCAATTTATGGCTGGATTCACCGCTTTTTTTAATTCCAATTTATTGGCTGGATTCACCATCTTTTTTATGCTACATTGTAGCAGTTTTTAGAAACAACCATGTTGTTATTTCTAGTATATTTATTATAATCTCTTTTTATTCATTATGTCAATACATTTTTCTGATTTTTATTGCAACTCCTACAATAAATGCACTCTTCACATTCATTTTTATTTTTCTTATTCAAAGCTCTTATTATCAATATCACTAAACCTACAATTACTCCTATAAAACCTATATCTACCATATTAAATATTCCCTTTTCTATTCTACTTCCTATTTGATAAACAAATGTTGCTAAAACCCATGCTAGACTTGTTTGGAAGGCTAGGGCTTTTAGTAGTTTTTTGGTGCTTCCTAGTTCTCTTTTCATTGCTCCTATTGCTCCAAAGCATGGTGCTGAAAATAGGTTAAATACCATGAATGCATAGGCTGATGATGCTGTGAAGAAACCAAATGCTCCTTCTTTTACAAATATTTCTGCTCCTTCGCTTGCATCTTCTGCCAAGCCATTTATTACTGCCATTGAAGATACTACTTGTTCTTTTGCAACTAGTCCTTGCAACGCTGATACTGCCGCCTCCCAACTGTTCTCTCCAAGCATTGGCTTAAATACCCATGAAATTTTATTTCCTATACTTGCTAATATACTTTCTTCTACATCTACCCCATATTCCATTTTAAATGAGAATGAAAGTAAAAACCAAATTATAATTGAACATAGTAAAATAATTGTTCCTGCTCTTTTTATAAATGCCATTACTTTGTCGAATACATCTTTTAATATGTATTTTGCACTTGGCAGTTTGTATTCTGGTAGTTCTGAAATATATGTACTTGATGTATGTTTGAATACAAATTTTTTCATAATTAATGCACTTATAATTATTACTGCTATTGCAAAAAAATATAATGAACTTGAAACTATACCTGATGAGTTTGGAAAGAAGTACCCTGCAAATAGTGCTATTATTGGCAGTTTAGCACTACATGGAATAAATGGGGTAAGTATTGCTGTCATTTTTCTTTCGTCTTCATTTTCTATAATTCTTGTTCCTATTATTCCTGGAACAGAGCAACCTGAACCTACTATAAATGGTATTAGGCTTTTTCCACTTAAACCTAATTTTCTAAATACTTTGTCTAATAGTAGTGATATTCTTGACATATAACCTGTGGTTTCCAACAAGGCTATACATAAGAATAATATTATAAGCTGTGGTACAAAGCCTAGTACTGCTCCTACTCCTGATATAATTCCACCTACAACTAAACTATTTAGCCATTCAGATAGTCCTATGTTTTCCATTAAGCTTCCTACCCATTCTCCAAAACTTCCTACTGCGTCTCCTACTAGGTCGACTGTAAAGTTTCCAACTATTCCTACTGATAGATAATATATTAAGAACATAATTATTATAAATATAGGGAATGCAAGCCATCTATTTAAAAAGATTTTATCTAATCTATCTGATATTGCTTCAGGTCTTTTTTTCTTTTTTATACAAGTTTCTACTACTCTACTTATAAATGAATACTTTTGATTTACGATTTCTTCATATTTTTCAATATCATAATCTTTACTTAGGTATTCAGGAATAACTTTATTTTCCTTCCTTTTTATTGGTTTATCTATTTCTTTTATAAGCTCTTCTATTCCTGTTTCCTTTAAGGCTGATATTTTAATTACTTTTGTTCCTAGCATTTCTTCCATTTTCTTTTCATCTATGCTTAACCCTTTTTCTTCTAGCTTGTCTGCCATATTTAGTGCAACTATTACTTTACAGTTTGATTCTAATAATTGAGTTGTTAAAAATAAGCTTCTTTCTAAACATGTTGCATCTACTATGTTTATTATTACATCTGGTTTTTCATTAAACACAAAGTTTCTTGAAACTTCTTCTTCAGCAGAGTATGGGCTTAAAGAATATATCCCTGGTAAGTCTGTTATTTCATGTTTTGTGCCTTTTATTGTTCCAAGCTTTTTTTCAATTGTAACTCCTGGCCAATTTCCTATTTTTGCGTTCATACCAGTTAAACAGTTAAATAATGTTGTTTTACCACTATTTTGATTTCCAACTAGTCCAACTTTCATTTATTTTATTACCTCCACTTCTATTTGTTTTAAATCTGATTTCCTTATTGCAAGTTCATATCCTCTTAGTAGAATATCAATTGGGTCCCCCATAGGTGCTATTTTCTTTATTGTTACATTTGTTCCTTTGGTTAGTCCCATATCTAGTAAATGCCTTTTTACATCCTTATTTGCAATATTAATGCTTTTTACTACTGCTGTTTGTCCAATTTTTAGTTCTGATAAGCTACAATTTTCACCTATTGTTTTCATTTGTTACCTCCTAGGGTTTAATTTATTTCTTATTAGTTATATTATTAAAGATAGTTGGAAAATATGAGTAAAATTGGAAACAAAAATAGGAACTACTATATTATTTCTAATATAATAGCCCCTATATATTTTAAATTGTCCACTAAAGTAGGACCTCTCTCATTTTTAATCGTCCACTTAAATAGAGCAGGACCTCTCTCATTTTTAAATTGTCCACTAAAGCAAGACCTCTCTCATTTTGATACTAAGCAAGTATCTCTTTTAGTATATTTATTATAATATATAATATTCATAATTGCAAGAGTATTTTACATAATTTCATAGTTTATTTTCCTTCTCTATACTCTCCGCTTCTTGCTCAGTTAAATATCCATATTTAATCATCTTTTTCATAACTTGCTTTCTTCTTTGTTTAGCAAGTTCTAGATTTTTAGTAGGTGCGTATACTGAGGGTGCATTTGGTATTCCTGCAAGTAGTATTGCTTCTGCTTTTGTCATTTCTTTTAGTTCTTTGTTGAAGTATCCGTTTGCATGCTTCTTTTATTGTGTAGTATCCGTCACCATAGTAACTTGTGTTTAAATATAGTTCTAGTATTTCATCTTTTTCATAGTTTTTTTCTATTTCAAATGCCATAAATACTTCTGCTATTTTTCTTGTTATTTCTTTTTCTTGTGTGAAGTATATATTTTTTGATAATTGCTGAGGTATTGTGCTTCCTCCTTCTACAAAGCTCATTGCTTTTATATCATTTATGGCAGCTCTTGTTATTGCAATTATATCAATTCCATTATGTTTATAAAATCTGTGGTCTTCTACTGATATTACAGCATCTATATATATTTGTGGTACTTCTTCTATTTTAGTATAATTTTCTTTTTTTCGTATATTTTCTACTTTTTCTGTTAAAGGTATTTCATCTATTGCATTTTTGTACATTTCATATCCATTTTTTATTAAGATTGCTCCTGTGACTAATGCTATTAATGTTATTATAATTATTATTCTTTTTATTATTTTCATTTTTTATCACCTTGACTTTCAGTATTTTTTTATTTATGTATTGCATTTTATGTAAATTATGTTATAATTTGGTATAGAAACTATTAACAATTAATCAAAGATGTAAAATACATCTAAGAAAATTAGGAGGGCTATGTTATGGCAAACTATTTATTGCAAAAAGGTGACAAAATTCGGTTAGAGAAAGGTATGAGAGTATATGCTCCAATCACCAGCAAATTTTTATTTGCTAATACCCCTTTTTCTACTGGAGTGTACGAATCCGAAGCTATTGAAATTGGCAGAGTTTACCGTAAGCAGGTAGTTACAAAAGAGGAATTACTAAATAAGTCTATGGATGCTATTGCTGGAGTTCTTCATATATCAGCAGAAGAGCTTAACAAGATGTCAAGAAAAGAAATGGAAACTTTTATTGACTCTCTTAACCTAAACTTTGATGAAGAAGAGTTTGATAGCTCGATATATGCTGGCGAATATATGGTAGAATACGTTTCTTTTGGAGGCGGCGGAGTTCAGGGAACACCTAGCGGTTATGAAACATATGCTCATGGGTGGCGCGTTTTCTGCGTAAAGCTTGATAATCCTTCCATTCGGGTGAATTTTTATCAGACAGGTTCCTTTACAGCAACAATTCCGGATATTTGCCCAATTAATCAATAATGACTTTTTTAAAAAAGAAGATGTTGATACTTAGCATCTTCTTTTTTGATATATTAATAATTTTTCTCTTGGCTTCCGATTGGGGACAGTTCCTAATCTAGCCAGATTATTTTTGTTTTTTAGTTTGAGGTTCTTCTCTATCTTGTTTCCGATTACGAACCGTCCCCAATCTACTGTCTCTACTCTATTTTATTGTTCATAGTTTGTTCTTACTTTCTCTGGCAATTCTTCTAGTTGTACTTCTTCCCAATTTCTTACGCCTGCTATGTTTAGAAATTCTAATTTTAAGTATGCTCCTTCTCTTAATTGTCTGCTGGTTTTAAATTTTATTTCTCTTGATTTTCCTTGTTCGTTGTAACAAGTTAGTGTGTATTCGTAGTTCATGTCTTCTGTTGCTGGAAGTGTTTGTATTTTTGTGTTATCTATTTTTGTATAGTATTCATATACTTGCTCACATATTACATAGTAGGCACATATGCAAAGCGCTATTAGTATTGTTATTCCTATTATAAATGGTATTTTTTCTTTTATGCTATCCATCTTAACTCCCTCCTATTGTGCTATAATATCAATGTTTCCTTTAAAATTATCTAATTTAAGTGTCAAGTAATAGCTAACTCCTCCTACATATATATTATCTTCATACTCTCCAGTATCACTAATTAAAGTAGTTTCATTATTTCCTAATTTAGCAATTACATTAATATTACCACTTTCTTTTTCTATTTTTATTTTTACCTTTATATGGTCTCCATTTTTCCTTGAAATAGCAGTTCCACCAAATATTGTTTCTTCGCCTGAATAATTATCATAATTTGCTATATATGTTCCAACATATTTATCTACTCCATATTTTCTTTTACCTTTTAATCTCATATTACTTGTTAAACCTGCTGTATCAAAACTTTGAATAAATGAATTATAAGTGTTTATCACTTTGTCTTTTGGATTTGCTCCTATTCCTATATTAAAAATTGTAATCCATAATATTATTACTAAAGTTATTATACCTAAAAATATCATTTTAAATATTCCAAACATATCTACTCCTCTTCTTTTATAATAGTTTTGCTTCCTAAATATGTAGCTAAGAAGTATGCTCCATATATTGCTCCCATTACTAGAACTGTGGCTATAATTGATGGTACTAGTTCTTCTTTTTTTGCTATTCCTTCTAACATTGAAAGTACAAATTGTATTCCAAATACCGAGTGAACTATTGCTAGTATTAATGGCATTATAAAGAATATTCCTATTTGACTAAATAGTGCTTTGTTTATCATTTTTTCGTCACAACCTATTTTTCTTAAAATAGCATATCTTTGTTTATTGTCTGCACTTTCGGTTAGTTGTTTTAGTGCTAGTATTGCACTACTTGCTATTAAGAATATTATACCTAGGTATATTGCAATAAATGTTATTATTGTGGCTAAACCGATGCTTGCTTCCATTAATGATATTTTTGTAAATCCATCCATTTTGATTCCTTTATTTGTTAGATTACTTATTAAATTAGAATTTGTTCCTGCAAATATTTTTTCTATTTCTTCTTTTTCTTCATCTGTATTTGCATTATAATTTGCTATTAATAAAGCTTGTTCTTTATTGCTTTCTGTTAAAGGGCATGTATCTGGTACTAGTATAATACCTGTGTTTGTGTGGCTAGTTGACATCATTACAAAACCTGATTTACATTCGTTATATTTTGATTTATATTTTTTTCCTGCAATTTCTAAACTATTTTCTCCTTCTTTTAATACTGTATTTCGTAATTCTTTCATTGAGTCGAAATCACATAGCATAATATATTCATCATCATTTAAAGAATATTTTTCTATTCCATAAGCTAATGCTATTTTATTATAGTCTGATATTTTTATAATTTGTTCAGCTGTTTCATAAACAAGCATTGGAAATTTTTGTTTTACTTCATCAATTTTATTTCCGAAGAATTTTCCCCAATTTAAATTTTTATCAGTATATATTGTTATTTCTGTTATGTCTTTTAGTACATTTATATCAACGCCATTTTGTTTTAGCGTTTGACTTATAGGTAATCTAGAATCTTCTATTTGCTCTTTTGTATATGTTATTTCTTTACCTCTCCCATTTATATATTTTTCTGGTAAATTTGCTGTTTTATAAAGGTTCAAATCTACTGGGGTCATATCGGCTAGTTCCCTTTGCATTGTGTTTCTTAATGCTAAGCTTGAAGATAATATTGTTATTGTCATAAATAGCATTAAACATATTACGCTCATGCTTATTACTGTTGTGTTAATTTTATTGTTTAATTGTCTTAATACAAACATATTTGTTCCTTTTAAATATGTTTTTTTCATACTTTTAACTATGTGCAATATAAATCCTGATAAAGACCAGAATATTCCTATTGTTCCTACTATTCCCATTAATATAGGTGGTAACATTTTTTGGGCTGTAGAAAGTGAACGTACATCTCCTGTTACTTTCCAATATGCATAGCCTAATATTGTGCTTGATACCATAAATACTAGTATTGATATAAATGGATTTTTTATTTTTACTCTTTCATTCTTCTTGTTTGCATTTAATAGGTTTATTAGTTTGTACCTAGATACTGTTATTGTATTAAAAAACATTACTGCAAGATACATTACTGCAAAATATATACATGTTTTTATTGTGCTATCTACTGAAAATATAAATTGGAATTTGCTCATATCTGCTTCAAACATTTTTGCAACTAGTACTGACATGAATTGTGATGCAAATACTCCTACCCCTATACCTACTGCAAGTGATATTATTCCTACAAAAATTGTTTCCATTAATATTATTTTTGATATTTGCCATTTTCCCATTCCTAGGCTCATGTATATTCCAAATTCTTTTTTTCTTCTATTTATTAGGAAATTATTTGCATATACAATTAATAATCCTAGTACTATTGCTACAAATGTTGATACAAAGCCTAACATTGTTATCATTAATTTAATAATGCTTCTTTGCGATTCTGATACTTGTAGCATGGCTTGCTGGCTATCTAATGAGTTAAACATATAAAATATTGCTACACCTAGTACTAATGTTAAAAAATAGATACTGTAATCTTTTATACTTTTTTTCATATTATTAAAAGATAATTTAAATAACATCGTTTAAATCACCTCCAAGAAGTGTTTGGACTTCTATTATTTTTTCGAAGAATTGTTTTCTTGTGTCATTTCCTTTTATTAGTTCATTAAATACTTTTCCATCTTTTATAAATAGTATTCTATTTGCATAAGAAGCGGTAAAAGCATCGTGTGTAACCATTAAAATTGTTGCTTTTAGTTCATTATTTAAGTATTCAAAATTTTCTAGTAATTGCCTAGCTGATTTTGAATCTAATGCTCCTGTTGGTTCATCTGCTAGCACTAATTTTGGGTTTGTTATTATTGCTCTACTTGAGGCTACCCTTTGTTTTTGACCTCCTGATAATTGATATGGGTATTTTTTTAAAGTATCTTTAATTCCTAGTTTTTCTGCGACATCATTTACCTTTCTATCAATTTGTTTTGGATTTACTTTTTGAATCGTTAATGCTAGTGCAATGTTTTCATATGATGTTAATGTATCTAATAAGTTGAAATCTTGAAAAATGAAGCCTAACTCTTCTCTTCTAAATTTGTTTAGTTTGTTTCCTTTTAGTTTTGTTATATCTTCACCATTAATTATAATATGACCTGCTGTTACTTTATCTATTGTTGAAATACAATTTAATAACGTAGTTTTTCCAGAGCCACTTGCTCCCATTATTCCAACAAACTCCCCCTTTTCTACATTAAAGCTTATATTGTCTATTGCTTTTGTTAAGTTTGATTTGTTTCCATAGTATTTTTCTATGTTTTTTACTTCTAAAATTTTTTCCACTTTAAAAACTCCTTTCGTTTGTTATACATATTATAACCGTTATTTTATATAGTTGCCATCGATTTTGCTTACATTAAGGTTACATTTTTGTAAGGTTTAAATAAATACCACAAAAAAATAAATCAAGATTACTAGTTAGCAATCTTGATTTATAGGATTTAATACTCGTCATCCAAGTCGTCATACATCCTCGACTCCATTTCAGCTTCAACCTCTGCCCAGTATGCTTTTTCATATGCTTCTTCATACTCTTTGTTCTTACGTGCAGTTGCTGCTATCATTTTTGCTTCTTTAGCTGTTGCAGTTGCTCTAGTGAAGGTCTTTTCTTTTTCACCTTTTATCACTACTTTGTCAGCATCATATGAAATAATCGTATCTCCTTCACAGAAATAGTCTCCGTATGAACCAGCATAACTAAAATGAATCATTGGTCTCTTTTCTCTACGCTTGAACATACTTGTGTTTCTCATTGGGTGAGCAATTACTTTTCCTCCTGCAAATTTTCTTCCATTATACATGAAAAATGGTGCTTCAAGAACTGTCCGAAGCTGTGCAATAACTAAGTCAAGAGTTTCATCATTTAAAGTCCACTGAATTTTCATATATTATCCTCCTTACCTTACAAGGCAAATCAATTTTACTTGTTATCTACTATATATTTTATCATATTTACATAAAAATGTCTAGTTTTTCATTGAATTTTAGGTTTTCATTCATTGAATTCTAGGTTTTCAATTTTTCTTTAATCTTTAATACATTTGAAAAAACTAATCCATTATAACCTTTTTCTACTAATTTTAATATTTTATTAGCTTTTCTTTCTATTTCTTTCTTTAATTCTTTATTTACATTTACATATCTATTTTGCTTTATGTATGCTTCAATTATATATTCTTCAGTTGTTGGAAACATATTTTGAATTAAGAAGGCTCTTTTTTCACCTTCTACATATCCAAATACAATATTGTCTACAATTTTATATTTTTGTAATTTATAATTATAAATTTTGCTGTATTTTTCTACCTTACTACTTATTGGTATGAACCATAATATATCACTATTTTTTAAGTCTTTAAAGCAATAGTAGCATGGTCTTTTATTTTCATCTCCTTTATTTTTTAATAATAATTCATCTTTTACTTTCTCAAAAAATTCTTGTTTTATAAAATAAAATTTTCCTTCTTCTACTTTCATATTTTACTCCTTTCCGATAGAATAGAAGTGGGTTTGCCACACGGGCGATTGACTAACGCATAACTTATCTATAACTCACTACGTTCGAATAGCTAAGAAAATAATCGCCCCCCTACAATCTCAAATTAAAATAGTATTCTTTTCTAAGATATAAAAAAATAGAGCCAAAACATTTTATTGTTTTAGCCCCATATTAAATTTGTTCATTAGGCTTTATTTTATTTGCTCCCTAATTAGCAAAACATTATTTGTTCATTAGGCTTTATTTTATTTGCTCCCTAATTAGCAAAACATTATTTGTTAAAATAATATTAACATGTGTAATATTATTTGTCAATACTATTTTATGTATATTTTATTTTTTTATGCAATATCAACATAGCTACCTTTTGGAAATACTAGCCTAACTTCTGTTCCTTCATTTTGAGTAGAATTAAGTTCTATTGCTATTCCTAGTTTGTTACATAGTTTTTTGCATAGGTATAGACCTATTCCTGTGGATTTTTTATTTGCTTCTCTTCCGTTCGTTCCTGTGAAGCCTTTTTCGAATACTCTTGTTATTTCTCCTTTTTTTATTCCTATACCATTGTCCTTTATATATAATATCACATTTTCTTTTTGTTGTTTTGCATATATTTCTATCTGTAATGGTTGTCCGGTTTTTCATGTATTTAACGCTATTTTGCATAATTTGGTTTAATATAAATACTATCCATTTACTGTCTGTGTTTACTTCTTTCTCTAAGTCATGAATATTTAAGGATATTTTTTGTTCTATTAATATATTTTTGTTTTTCTTTATGCTTTCATTAACAATATCTTGAAGATTTGTTTTTCTTATATAATAGTCTTTTTCTACGTTACTACTTCGTGCATAAAATAACGCTTGTTCTATATAGTTTTCTATTTTTTCTATTTCTTCGTCTATGCTTTTTGTTACTTCATTTTTGTTGTTTTCTATAACCATTTTACTTGTTGCAATTGGCATTTTTATTTCGTGAATCCACAATTCTATGTATTCTTTATAGTCTTCTAACATATATTTGTATTTATTTACATTTTCTATCATTGATTTATTTATTTGCTCTAATGAATTCTTTAGTATTTTTCCTTCTATGAAATTAGGAGATTTTACTATTTCTGTAATTAAGTATTTGTCTTCTAATTCTTCTAGTGTTATTATTAAATTTTTGTAAAATTGTCTTTTTATTAAATATTCTATTGCAATTCCAATTGTATAAAGTCCTAAAATTATTATAGGTATATATATTCTTATGAAATTAGCAATCGGATATGCAATTAAAAATATTTCTATTGTCAAAATTGCTAATAGTAGTAAAATTGTTGTTATAATTTTATCTTTTAAAAAATCCTTGAATTTCATAAATGCTCCTTTTGGCTTCCGATTGGGGACAGTTCCTAATCTAGCCAGATTATTTGTGTTTTTGGACTTGAGGTTCTTCTCTGTCTTGTTTCCGATTACGAACCGTCCCCAATCTACTTTTCCCTTTTTAGTATATATCCTTGTCCTCTTCTGGTTTCTAACAATTCTTTTAAATTTAACTCTTCTAATTTATTCCTTAACCTTGTTATATTTACAGTTAAAGTATTATCATCTATAAAGCTTTCTGTTTCCCATAGGCAGTCCATTATTTCTTCTCTTGATACTATTTTTTCTCTGTTTTGTACTAAATATTTTAGAATTTTGTATTCGTTTTTTGTAAGTTCTATTATTTTTCCTTGTTTTTCTATAGTGCTGTTTGATGTATTTATTATGAAATCTTTTGCATCTATTTTATCTGAAACCTCTCCACTTGCATTTGTTCTTCTTAATAATGATGCTATTTTTGCAAGCAATATTTGTATATTGTATGGTTTTGTAATGTAATGGTCTGCTCCATAGTTTATTGAAAGTAATTCATCTATTTCGCTATCTCTGCTTGTTACCATTATAATTCCCATATTTGATGTTTTTCTTATTTCTTTACATACATATTGACCATCTACATTTGGCAAATTTATATCTAATAAAACTATGTCAGGTTTTATATTTAAAATATGTTCTATTGTATTTTTGAAAGTTTCTAAAACTTCTACTTTATATCCATTTTTTTCTAAAAATATTTTTAGTTCATTTCTTAATTTTTCATCATCTTCTACTATTAGTATCTTTTGCATCATTATCAACTCCTATTTTATTATAGCATACTTTTATTAAAATAACCTTACATTTTTGTAAGAATTATAGAGTAATTTCCTATAATATAAAAAATAAGACTACCAAAATTGGCAATCTTATTTTTCTACTTCTCTTAAAGTTGTATGTTAAATTCTATATATTCATTGTCATTTTTGGCCTTAATTTTTCCGATTGTGTAACTCTATTATTTCTTTTGTTATGGCAAGTCCTAGTCCTGCTCCCCCATTATTAGTTGTTCTTGCTTCATCTATTCGATAAAATTTGTCAAATATTTTATCTAGTTTATATTGGGGTATTTTTTCTCCTTTGTTTTTAAATGTTATGCTTATTTTTTCTTCTTGTTTTTCCATTTCTATTTCTATTTGCTCATTTTCATAACTATAATTAATTGCATTTTTTATGAGATTTCCAAAAGCTCTTGCAAGTTTATCTCCATCTCCTATATAATATACATGTTCTGGCTTTGTTACTTTATAATTTAAACCCTTTTCTTGTAGCATTGGGTAATTTTCTTCTAATAGTTGGTCTAGTAAAAATGATAAATCTATTTTATTTTTGTTTATTGGCATATTGTTTAAATTGTATCTGGTTATTTCAAAAAATTGGTTTGTTAAATCCTCTACCCTTTGTGCTTTTCTTAATGCTATTTTTGTATATTTTTCTTGCATTTCTTTTGATATTTGTTTTTCTTCATTTAGTAGACTTAAATAACCTATTACTGAAGTTAAAGGTGTTTTTAGGTCATGTGCCATATACATTATTAAATCATTTTTCTTATTTTGTGCTTCTTTTGCTTCATCCCTACTTTTTATTAAATCTATTCTAATATTATTTAATTTATTTTCTATTATAGCTAAATTCGTTGGTAATTCTACTTTGTTTTCTGGTTCTTTTATTATTTCATTAATTGCTGTTGTTATTATTGTTAGGCTATTCATGTTTTTTCTTATTATAAAAAATGCTACTATTGTAATTACAAACAATCCTATTGTTGCTATAATTGCTGGCTTTTGTTCTACTGCTCTATAATATATGTAGCTATCTGTGTTATTTATAGTTTCAGCTATTGTATCATTAAATACCCCATCTACTAAAAAAGCTATTATACACATACAAATAATTGTATATAAAAGTATTTCTAATACTGCTTTTAATGCTATTTCATTTTTTATACTATTATATTCTTTTATATTATTCAATTTTGTACCCCACTCCCCATACTGTTTTTATATATTTTGGTTTCCTTGTATCTTCTTTTAATTTTTCCCTTATTCTTCTTATATGAACCATTACTGTATTATTATTATCTAAATATTTTTCTTTCCATACTTTTTCAAATAGTTCTTCTGAACTTACTACATTTCCTCTATTATTTGCTAAATATAAAAGTATGTCAAATTCTATTGGTGTTAATATTATTTCTTCATCATATAATAAACATTTATGTTTTTCTTTACTAATTTCTAAGCCATCTATATATATTTTTTCTTCTTCGTTTTTGTCATTATATTTTGTGTACCTTCTAGCTGCTGCTTTTACTCTTGCTACTAATTCTAAAGGATTAAACGGCTTTGTTATATAGTCGTCAGCGCCTATTGTTAGCCCTGTTATTTTGTCTTTATCTTCTATTTTTGCAGTAAGCATTATTATTGGAAATGTTAGGTTTTTATCTCTAATATATTTGCATATTTCAAAACCATTTTTCCCTTTTATCATTATATCTAATATAGCCAAGTCTAGTTTTACTGTGTCTATATATTTTATTGCTTGTTCTGATGTATAACATTTGTATATTGTATAATTTTCATTTTCTAAATATAGTTCTACTAAATCAGCAATTTCTTTTTCGTCATCTAACACTAATACATTCATTTTTCTTCGCCTCTTTCTTTAAAATTATAACATATATTGTTGTTTTTTTCATTGCTTATGAAAAAATGTAAGAAAATTTTAAGAATTTTTTGTTCATTTTTATATAATTATGATATATGGTAAAAATGTTACTTTTGAAGGTGTTAAAGAAATGT
>CATNCV010000021.1 GCA_950096965.1 uncultured Clostridiaceae bacterium
CTGTATCATTCCTGTCAGAGCCTTTATGTCGCCACTCTTGGCGAGGTTGTCAGGCAAACTGACCTCTATCGGCTCCTGTAGCTGTGGCTCCGCCGGTGGGGGAAACACAGGCTGTTGCGCCGGAATATATCGCTCAAACATCTATCTTAACTGAATGGGTATCAATCCTTGTCTCCTAATTTTATTATAATTTTTGTGCCTTCATTTTCTTTACTTTCTATTTCTAGCTTTCCTTCTTGCATTTCTACTATTTGTATACATAGTGTAAGTCCTAAGCCCATTCCTGAAAATTTTCTGTTTCTGTCTTTACTTAATGTGTAGAATGGTTCTTTTATTTTTTCTAGTTCTTCCTTTTTTATTCCTTTTCCATAATCTATCACTTTTATAACTTTTCTTTTATCTAGTTCTATTCTTACAATTGGATTATTTTCATATGCATTTATTGCATTTTTTGTTAAATTGATTATTAAAGTTTTTAATAGTGTTTTGTCAAAATTAATATATACATCTTTTTCAATTTGTTTTTGAAATACCACATATGGAAATGTAATTTGCATCTCTTCAATTATTCTATTTAATTCTTCTGATAAATTTATTGTGTCTTTTGTAATACTTCCATTTTCTAAAAGCATTAAGTCCATTAGCTTTTGTGATATTTCTTCTATATATTTTCCTTCATCATATATTCTTTTGCTATATTCTAAAACTACTTTCTCATCTGCAACTTTTCTATTTTTTATTAAGCTTGAATATCCTACTATTGAAGTTAAAGGTGTTCTTATTTCGTGTGTTAAATTCCCTATAAATCTTTTTCTATTTTCTGAAACTTTTTCTATTTCTGAAATGTTTTTTTGAAGTGCATCAGTCATTTTGTTAAAGCTTTTCCCTACATTTCCTATTTCATCATTTCCTAACTCTTTGACTTTTGCTGTATAGTTTCCTTTTGTGACCTCTTTTACTATTTTATTTAATATCTTTATTTTTCTTGTTATGAAACTTACACTTATTGATAATAAGAATGCAATAGTAAGTGAACATGCTAGACTAAGTTTTATAAAATAGTCTATCTGCTCTTTTTTCATATTATTTATTTTTGAAATATCTGACATTATTACTACTACATTTGTATATTTTCTCATTTTCATAAATAATTTACTGCCTTCTACATATGTGGTTATATTTCCATCTGTTTCATATTTTTCTTGCTGGTTATATTCGCTATATCTATCATGTAGTTCCTCATTTGTCATTTTATCTTCTTCTATAAATAATTTTTGTTCTAATATTTTTGAATAATCTTCTTTAAAATTTGTATATATTCTTCTTCCTTCATCATATATTTCTATATTTACATTATTTTTCAAATAAGTATTACCTAGCATAGAAATGTTACTAATTCCATATTGTAATTCATTTATTATGTTGTTAATTTGAATCATATTTTTATCTGTTTCTTTTTCTATGTTAGACTGATATGTATAGTTTATCATATTTATACCTATCAAGTTTATTGCTATTATAATTAGTGTAAAAGACATTAGAAATATTTTTTGGCCAAATCCCATGTTTTACTCCTTTTATTAAATTATTTGTTGATAGACAAAATTTGCTTTGCCACGCTACGTGTTAAATTGTCCGCTCCTAAGTAAGTAATATATTTTATTTTTTCCATTTCGCCCTCCAAGCTCACGGGTATTCCCCCGCCTCAAAGGGCTGCGTAAGACTTCATTACAAAAATAAAATATATTACTTACTTCGCGCTACTCTATAACTTAATACAGAATATTTTCATATTAAAATCTATTTTAATATGTATCCTATTTTGTTTATTGTTACTATATTTTCTTTTAGGTCTAATTTTTTTCGTAATTGTTGTATGTGGTAATCTACTGTTCTTGTTTCTATTTGTGCATTTATATCCCATACTTTGTTTAATATTTCATCTCTTGTTAATACTCTATTTTGATTTTTTATAAGTAATATAAATAGTTCATATTCTTTTGGTGCTAAATATATTATTTCTTCATTTTTGTATACTGTTCTTGTATTTTCGTTTATTTTTATATTTTTAAAATTATATTGTTTTTCTCTTTTACTTTCCATTCGAAGTTCAATTCTTGCAAGCAGTTCTAATGGCTCAAATGGCTTTGTTATATAGTCTTTTCCTCCACTTTTTAAGCCTTTTACAATTGTGCTTACATCATTTTTCGCAGATAGGAATATAATTGGTACATTTTTATTTTCCATTTGTTCTACTATTTGAAATCCATCTAATTTTGGTAGCATTATATCTAGCAAAATTAAATCATAAGTATTTTCATTTATCTTTTTAAGTGCATCCTCGCCGTCAAAACTACAATCAAATTCATAGTTTGCTAAGCTTACAGTGTCTTGTATTAATTTTGATATATTTTTTTCATCTTCTACTATTAATATTTTTTGCATTTTCTTATGCTCCCTTCTTTTTTATTTTAGCATTTTTTTATGTTTATTACAATTGATTGGATGTAAGTTTTTTGTAAGGCTTTTAACTAAAAAGAAGCACTTTATAAAAGTACTTCTTTTTAATATATTATAGATATTTACTTAATTCTTTTTCTTCTTTTGTAAGATTCTCGTAATTGTTACTTCCAGGGGCGGCAACCTGTGGTGCATATATTTTTACTTCGCTTGGTATAAGTTTTTCTGGAATTTCAGTAAAGCACTTACATTCTGGGCATATACACCCATAATATACTTCTCCCCATGTTATACGTTTTAATACATCACCATCTTCCAATGTCATCATTCCATAACATGGCTTATGTTTTTGTTCCCAGCCTTTTCCTGTACATCTTACGTCTAAAGACCAATCTGGTAATTTGTAATTACCTTCTTCCTTCATTACCATATTTTTTCCTCCTTACAATTGTTTTTGAGTACTTGTTTATTTGCTATTTTTTCGTGTATTTACGAAAGACATTAATATTTTATCATATTTTTATGTCAATTGCAATATATCATTATCTATTTTTTATTATTTTTAAGAAATCTTTATACTCCTAATATCTTTTTTACATCTCCATAAATATAAAAACTTCCAACTACAAAACTAACTTTATTTTTTTGACTTTTTGCATATAAAATTGCTTCTTTTAATTTTTTTTGATATAGTTGTTCATTTTTTGTTATCCTTTTGGCTGTTTCATATAGTTCTTTACTTGATACATATCTTTCTTCATTATTTCCATTTGTAAAAATAAATGTAGAGTTTTCATCTTTTAATAAGTATTTTAATACTGTTTTGTAATCTTTGCTTTTTAATATAGATATAATATATATTTTTTCTTTTTCTTTATAATATGTGTTTACTGTATTTATAAAGTTTAAAATTGCTTCTTCGTTATGACCTCCATCATATATTATCTCTGGCTTTTTATTTATAGTTTCAAACCTTGCTTTATGTACTACTGCCTGTAAACCTTCTCTTACTGCTTTTTCTGATATTTTAAAGCCTTTTTGTTTTAATATATTCATTGTTTCTAAGCATAAACTTGCATTTTCAAATTGCTTCTCTCCCTTTAGGTTTAACTTTATATTTTTATTTTCTTTATAATTAAATGTTAAAAATTCACCTTCATAGCTTTTATTTTGTATATCAGCTTTTTTTACAGCATTTAATGTATTATTTTTATTTAAACATGTTTCTTCTATTATATTTTGAATAGCTGTTTTTTGCTCTACTATAACAGTATTTGAGTTTTCTTTTATAATTCCTGCTTTTTGTATTGCAATTTCTTCTAAAGTATTACCTAATATTGCCATATGGTCATAGCCAATAGAAGTAATAATAGATACTAGAGGCCATACTATGTTTGTACAGTCATATAAACCTCCTAAGCCTGTTTCAAGAACTACAAAGTCGCAATTTTTTTCTTTGAAATAGTATAATGCCATAGTTGTTAATAATTCAAATAAGGTTACTTTTGTGCCACTTAGTTTATTATACTTTTCTATTTTATCTTTTAGTTTTTCTATTATATCTTCCATTTCTTTATCTGTTATGTCTTGCCCATTTACACTAATTCTTTCATTATATTTTATTAGGTGTGGTGATATATATTTTCCTACTTTATATCCATTTTTAGTTAAAATATTAGCTAGCATTTCTGTGGTACTTCCTTTTCCATTTGTACCTGCTATATGAATAATTTTTAATTGCTTTTCTGGATGTCCTAATTCTTCCATAAAATATTCCATTGCTTTTAAAGTAGGATTTTTTGTTCCTTTATAAAAATTATTAAAATATTCTTCTATGTTCATTAAAAAATCTCCTTTCATTTTCATTCTGCATGAAAATGAAAGAAGATTTTAGTTCACTATTATTTAAAAAGTGCTGTTCTTTTTCTTCTTTTATTTTTCATAGCGGAATGCGAAAATAAATACGCAAGTTAAACTTTTGCCTTAGTAACAACTTCCCGTTTACTAAGTCTTAACGATTTATTTTCTACTCTATATTTAATTTTATTACTAATATTTATCTCACTATTTCCAAACTTTTTCTAAACTAGCGCGAAGTAAGTAATATATTTTATTTTTGTAATGAAGTTCCGACAGCCCTTTGAGGCGGGGGAATACCCCTTGTCTTGGAGGGCGAAATGGAAAAAATAAAATATATTACTTACTTAGGAGCGGATTTTAATAGTAGTACTATAAATTGCAAACTTAAAATATTCCTACAATATTTCCTTCTTCATCTATATCTATTTGTTCTGCTGATGGTACTTTTGGTAGTCCTGGCATTGTCATTACCTTTCCTGTTAGTATTACTATGAATTCTGCACCTGCTTTTAGTTTTACTTCTTTTACATGTATATTAAATGGTGAATTACATTCTAAGTTTTTTGCGTCATCTGAGAAAGAATATTGTGTTTTTGCTATACATATTGGTAGGTTTTGGTATCCTAATTTTTGTATACTTTCTATTTGTTCTTCTGCTTGTTTTGTGTATTCTACACCTTCTGCCCCATAAATTGTGCAGGCTACTTTTTTAATTTTTTCTTTTATGCTATCTTCTAGAGAATATATGTGTTTAAATTCTTTTTCTTGTCTATCACATAATACTGCTACTTTCTGTGCTAAATCTGTTGCTCCTTCTCCGCCTTTTCCCCAGCTTTCTACTAGGCTTAAATTAACTTTTCTTTTTTCTAGCATTTCTTTTAATGTATTTATTTCATTCTCTGTGTCTTGGTCAAACTTGTTTATTGCAACTATTACATTTAGTCCAAATTTATCTTTTAGGTTTTCTATATGTTTTAGTAAGTTTTTGCTTCCTTTTTTCAAACCTTCTATGTTTTCGCTTGCAAGTTCTTCTTTTGGAATTCCTCCATGATATTTTAAGGCTTTTATTGTTGCTACTATAACTACTGCATCTGGCACTTTTCCTAATTTTCTTGTTTTTATATTTAAGAATTTTTCTGCTCCTAAATCTGCTCCAAATCCTGCTTCTGTTACGGTGTAGTCTGCTAGTTTTAAGGCAAGTTTTGCCCCAACAATGCTGTTACATCCATGTGCTATATTGGCAAATGGTCCTCCATGAATAATTGCTGGTGTGTGTTCTAAGGTTTGGACTAAGTTTGGGTTAATAGCATCTTTAAGTAATACTGTTAATGCTCCTTCTGCTTTTAAATCATGTGCAGTTATAGCATTTCCTTCTTTATTAAATCCTATTATAATATTTCCTAGTCTTCTTTTTAAATCTTCTAAGCTAGATGCTAGGCAAAATATTGCCATTATTTCTGATGCTACTGTTATGTCAAAACCATCTTCACGTGGAATAATGTTTTTTTCATTTGATAGCCCTGTGTTTACAGTTCTTAATTGCCTATCGTTTAGGTCTACACACCTTTTCCATGTTACTTTTTCTATATTTAATTCATTTCCATGGTATATGTGGTTATCAATTATGGCTGAAAGTAGGTTGTTGGCTGAGGTTATGGCGTGTATATCCCCTGTAAAGTGTAGGTTTATATCTTCCATTGGCGCTACTTGTGAGTAGCCTCCTCCTGTTGCACCACCCTTTATTCCAAATACTGGTCCTAGTGATGGCTCTCTTAATGCTAGTATGGCTTTTTTACCAATTTTTCTTAGTCCATCTGCTAGTCCTATTGATATGGTTGTTTTTCCTTCTCCTAATGGTGTTGGGTTTATTGCTGTTACTAGTATTAGTTTTCCATCTTTTTTATCTTTTAGATTCTCTAATTTTTTTAAAGAAATTTTGGCTTTATATTTTCCATATGGTTCTAAATATTCTTCTTCTATTTCATTTTGTTTAGCTATGTTTGTAATTAGTTCTAATTTTGTATTTCTTGCAATTTCAATATCTTTCATTTATTTACACCTCTTTTTCTATATATAATTATTGACAAATTTTTAATTAATGTATATAATATATATAGAAAATGAGAAACCACAAACGTGGTTTGCCTGTTAATATATATAAAAAAACACATTGAACTGGGCAAGTTACAGATGTGTTTTTTTATTGGTTTTATTTTTGTTTGCTAATACTTATAACTATCGCTATAATAAAGGCAAACGCAATGATAGTTATACCTAGTAGTGAATAAAATAGTATGTATATAATTTCTAGTAAATATGTTTCTATCATATGCCTCACCTCCTTTAATTGGAGGCAAACCACATCTGTTTATTCTCATTTTCTATGTTATACAGTTTATAATATTTATAGTATTTTTGCAATAGAATTTTCGAAGTTTCTTTCGTATATTTCTAAATTTTCATCTAAAGTTTATTAAGAGGGTATCCTATTTTAGAACACCCTCTTATGACTATTTTATAGCCCCTCTCTCATATCAATATTAAATTGTTTAGTCTATTGTCTCAACATCATATGGTAACCACATTTTTGGGTTAAAGTTCAATGTATACTTATAGTTATTAACGTTAGAAGAAGTAATATCTTCTACCACATAAGTAACATTGTCACTCAGACCAATAAAATGTTTTTTGTAGTTACCAGCTTCATCTTCAACTATAATTTCAAGTTGATTGTCAGCTGTATCAGCTGTAATAGAAATTTTACCAGTCATTTGAAACAAAACATCGCCTTGTAAGCAATTAATAACGGTAATTTGTCTAATATTGTTGAAATTGTCTGCTTCCTGTGACAGGTTGTAGGAAACTCTACTTGCCTGTGTATCACAAGCTGTTAAACTAAGTGTAAGGGCTGCTGCAAATACAAGTGTCATAATCTTTTTCTTCATTTTTCTACCTCACTTTTTTATTTTTAGTCAAATTTCTTTATGAGAGAGGTATTTCAAATTTGACTTACACTATTATATCACATTATGTTATCCAATACAAGCTTTATGGCAAATTTCACTAGTTTATATTTTTAGGTAATTGTAAAGCTTATAATTTGTTTAATTTTGTTTAAAAATAAAAAACCACTAATTGTGGTTTTTTACTTTGAATATTTAAATTCTATCTAGGAAATTTGATTGCAGCTTGTGCAGCGGCTAATCTTGCTATTGGAACTCTGTATGGTGAGCATGATACATAGTCTAATCCTACTTTGTGGCAGAATTCTACTGATGCTGGATTTCCTCCATGCTCTCCACATATTCCTAAGTCTAAGTCTGGTCTTGTTTGTTTTCCTAGTTTTACTGCCATTTCTACTAATTTTCCTACACCTGTTTGGTCTAGTTTAGCGAATGGATCTGATTCGTATATTTTCTTGTCGTAGTAATCTCCTAAGAATTTTGCTGCGTCATCACGGCTAAATCCAAATGTCATTTGTGTTAAGTCGTTTGTTCCAAATGAGAAGAATTCAGCTTCTTTTGCTATTTCGTCTGCTGTTAGTGCAGCTCTTGGTATTTCTATCATTGTTCCTACTTTGTATTCTAAGTTAACACCAGCATTTGCGATAACTTCGTCTGCTGTTTTAACTACTACGTCTTTAACATATTTTAATTCTTTTATTTCTCCAACAAGTGGAATCATTATTTCTGGAACTACGTTCATTCCTTCTTTGTTTACGTTTATAGCAGCTTCTATAACAGCTCTTGTTTGCATTGCTGCAATTTCAGGGTATGTTACTGCTAAACGACATCCACGGTGTCCCATCATTGGGTTGAATTCTTTTAATCCTTCACAGATATTTTTTAATTCTTCAAATGATAGTCCCATTTCTTTTGCTAATTCTGCAATTGCTTCGTCTTCGTGTGGTACGAACTCATGTAGTGGTGGATCTAAGAAACGTATTGTTACTGGGTAACCTTTCATTTCTCTGTATAATCCTTCAAAATCTCCTCTTTGCATTGGAAGTATTTTTGCTAATGCTTTTTCACGTTGTTCTGCTGTTCTTGAAACTATCATTTCACGAATAGCTGCTATTCTATCTGGCGCAAAGAACATATGCTCTGTACGGCATAGACCTATACCTTGTGCTCCAAATTCATATGCTTGGTGTGCATCTTTTGGTGTGTCAGCATTTGTTTTTACTTTTAATACTCTATACTCATCAGCCCATCCCATTAATGTAGCGAAGTTTCCTGAAACTGATGCTTCAACTGTTTCAACTTTTTCTCCATATACATTTCCTGTTGAACCGTCAAGTGAAATCCATTCTCCTTCTGTTACTTTTCTTCCGTCTGGTAATGTAAAGTATTTTTCTTCTTCATTTACTATTATTTCACCACAACCTGCAACACAGCATGTTCCCATACCACGTGCAACAACGGCTGCGTGTGATGTCATACCACCACGTACTGTAAGTACACCATGACATACATTCATTCCATCTATATCTTCTGGTGATGTTTCTAGTCTTACTAATACTAGGTCTTTTTCTCCTGCTTCGTGTAGTTCTACTGCTCTATCTGCTGTGAATACTACTTTACCTGTTGCAGCTCCTGGTGATGCTGCTAAACCTTTTGCTACTACTTTTGCTGCTTTTAATGCACTGCTATCAAAGTTTGGATGTAATAGTTGGTCTAATTGAGCTGGTTCTACTCTTAATACTGCTTCTTTTTCTGTTATCATCCCTTCATTTACTAAGTCAACAGCTATTTGAAGTGCAGCATTTGCAGTTCTTTTACCATTTCTTGTTTGTAAGAAGAATAATTTTCCTTTTTCTATTGTGAATTCCATATCTTGCATGTCTTTGTAATGTTTTTCTAGTTTTTCTGCATACATTACGAAGTCTTCATATGCTTTTGGATTTACATTTTTTAATTGGTCAATGTGCTCAGGAGTTCTTACACCTGCAACAACGTCTTCACCTTGTGCATTCATTAAGTATTCACCAAATATTTTGTTTTCTCCTGTAGCTGGGTTACGTGTGAAGGCAACACCTGTTCCACAGTCTTCTCCCATATTTCCGAATACCATTTCTTGAATGTTTACAGCTGTTCCCCAGCTTCCTGGTATATCGTTTAATCTTCTATATGTTATAGCTCTTGCATTGTTCCAAGAACGGAATACGGCTTTTACACCTTCTATTAATTGTGTTCTTGGATCTGATGGGAATTCTTCTCCCTTAGCATTTTTGTATACTTCTTTGAATCTTACAACTAATTCTTTTAAATCTTCTGCTGTAAGTTCTGTGTCTAATTTAACACCTTTTGCTTCTTTAACTTCATCTATTATTTTTTCAAAGAAAGGCTTTGGTATTTCCATAACAACGTCACTAAACATTTGGATGAATCTTCTGTAGCTGTCATAAGCAAATCTTTCATTTTTTGCTGCTATTGCTTTAACTACTTCTTCATTTAAACCTAAGTTTAGAACTGTATCCATCATTCCTGGCATAGATGCTCTAGCACCTGAACGTACTGATACTAGTAATGGATTTTCAGTGTCTCCAAATTTCTTTCCTGTAATTTCTTCTAATTTTGCTAGGCTTGCAAAGATTTCTTCTTCTATTTCTGATGATATTCTTTCACCATCTTCGTAGTATCTTGTGCAGGCTTCTGTTGTAACTGTGAAACCTTGTGGAATTGGTAAACCTAAGTTAGTCATTTCTGCTAAGTTAGCTCCTTTTCCTCCTAATAGTTCACGCATGTTTGCATTTCCTTCACTAAAAAGGTATACATACTTTTGACTCATATAAAAACCTCCTTGTTTTTTTTGTGTCTTAACTATATGATTTTGTTAAAACTTTTTCGTTTTTAGCTCGTCCTAGAATATTTTTCCAGAACGTACTTATTATACCCATAAAATGGGGAAATGTAAAGATTTTTTCAAGATTTTTTTGAGATTTTTGGGACGCACCCGAAAATCTCACTTTAATATTCTAGAAAGTGTTTTTGGATTAATTTCTAATATTTTAGCTAATTGTACTTGTTTATATCTTTTATTTTTTAAATATTCAGCTATCTCTATTATTTTATTTTTGTTATTTTTAATTTCTCCTAAATTTAATTTATTTTTTCTTAAATATTCTTGTATTGCTATTTTAAAGTTTTCTTCATCTCTTTCAATATCCATAACTTCTATTTTATCATTTGCTGTTTCTATTCTTTTTAATATGCTTTTTTTATCTATAAATATTTTTATCAATGGTTCTTTGTTTAATATAAATTTTTTATTTTTAAAATATTCATTGTAACTGGAATATTTATAATCTTCCTCTTTTAATGTCTTTCCTGCTTTTACTGGATTCATATGAATATATTTTATGCAATTTATCAAATAATTTTTGTCATCTATATATTGGCTTTGAAAACGATTTCTAAAAACAAATCCTATTCTATCATTCGTTTTATTATAATATATTCCATATCTTGTATTAAGACTTTTCATATAGCTAGAAATATTTGTAATATTCTCTGAATAAATCATAATATGTGAGTGATTATCCATAATGCAATAAGCTATTATTTTTATATCGATTTTTTTATTACATTCTTTCATTAATTTTATATATTCTTTCTTTTGCATTTCTGTTTGAAAAATATAAGATTTATTAATTCCTTGAACCATAATATGAAAGAAACCTGCTTTATGAATATTCCTTGGTAATCTTGGCATAATTTATCTCCTTTTATTTGAATTAAATTAATTGAATTAAATGCATTTATTATATTATGAAAACTATAAAATTGCAAGAAGATTTCTTCGACATTTTATCTCATTTTTCGTTCGCTTTAGAATATCTTATACAATCCTAAAGTATATTTGTAGATTTTCTAGTGTATCCCAAAAATCTCATATTTGTGGATTTTCGGGTGCGTCCCAAAAATCTCATCTCTCAAAAAGAGATTTTCGGGTGCGTCCCAAAAATCTCAAAAATCTCTTTTCTAAAATTCTAATTTTTCTTCTAACCATGCTGGTATTTCGTCTATTTTTAAACGTATTTGTTCCATTGTATCTCTATCACGTATTGTTACTGTGTCATCTTCTAATGTGTCAAAGTCTACTGTTACACAGTAAGGTGTTCCTATTTCGTCTTCTCTTCTATAACGTTTTCCTATTGAGCCTGCTTCGTCGTAGTCACACATAAATTTCTTTGATAATTTTGTATATACTTCGTCTGCTTTTTCACTTAGTTTTTTAGATAGTGGAAGTACTGCTACTTTGTATGGTGCTAGTGCTGGGTGTAGGTGTAATACTGTTCTTGTGTCTCCTTCTGCTATTTCTTGTTCTTCATAGCTATTGCATAACATACTTAAAAAGATTCTATCTACACCAACTGCTGGTTCTATACAGTATGGTACATATCTTTCATTTGTTTCTGGGTCTAGGTATGTCAGGTCTTGCTTTGAAGCTTCCATGTGTCTTGATAAATCATAATCTGTTCTGTCTGCTATTCCCCATAACTCTCCCCAACCAAATGGGAATAAAAATTCTATATCTGTTGTTCCTTTGCTGTAGAATGATAGTTCTTCTTTTGAGTGTTCTCTCATTCTTAAGTTTTCTTCTTTTACCCCTAAGTTTATTAACCAGTCTTTACAAAATTTTTTCCAATATTCATACCATTCTAAATCTGTACCTGGTTTGCAGAAGAATTCTAGTTCCATTTGTTCAAATTCTCTTGTTCTAAATATAAAGTTACCTGGTGTTATTTCATTTCTAAAAGAACGACCCATTTGGCCTATTCCCATTGGCATTTTGCTTCTTGTTGTACGTAGTACATTTTTAAAGTCTACAAACATTCCTTGTGCTGTTTCTGGTCTTAGGTATACTTCTGATTTTGCATCTTCTGTTACTCCCATAAATGTTTTGAACATTAAGTTGAATTTTCTTATTTCTGTAAATTCTTGTTTTCCGCAATTTGGGCAAACTATTTTATTTTCATTTATATATTCTACTAATTGTTCATTTGTCCATCCATCTAAACCGGAAATATCTTTGCCTTGTTTAAATCCCCATTCTTCTATTAATTTATCTGCTCTATGTCTTGTTTTACATGCTTTGCAATCTATTAATGGGTCTGAAAAACCTCCTACGTGACCAGTTGTTACCCATACTTGTGGATTCATCATTATTGCAGCATCTATTCCTACATTGTGTTTATTTTCTGTTATAAATTTTTTCCACCATGCATCTTTAATATTTTTCTTTAGCTCTGCTCCTAATGGGCCATAATCCCAAGAGTTTGCTAAACCTCCATAAATTTCTGATCCTGGGTATACAAACCCTCTGTTTTTGCATAATGCAACTAGTTTTTCCATTGTTAATTCTGACATTTTAATTCCTCCTTATATATTTTAGGTATATTACCTTTATTTGTTTTAGTTTTACGTTTCAAAGTTCCCAAAAGGGACAGATACCCCATTAGGAAACGTCCCCAATTGGAATTTGGTATCAAAAAAACTTTCATTCCTAGCCTTTTATAGCTAGGGACGAAAGTTCTATTTCTCCGCGGTTCCACCCTAATTGGTAATTATTTTCTAAATTACCCTCTTTTATTTTATATGCTCCAAAGCTCCCCACAAATATTTTATTGTTGGCTTTCACCTTCTCCAACTCTCTTTTTAATAAAATAGTTTTGCTTTTTCTTTTTCATCGCATTATTATTTTCTTTATACTATTTTAACTTTTTCCTATACCAAAGTCAATACTTTTATTGTGATTTTTTATAAATGTTACCTTGATTTTTGTACTACATCTACTATATCAGCAATATATTCACCTATTACTGGGATATTTAAGGTTACTAGTTTTCTTAGTAATAATACTAATATTGCAGTTATTATTGTTACTCCTATACCTATTCCTATTCCTCTTGATATTCCAGCTAGTAAGTTTCTTATTAGTAGTTCTTTTCGATTTCCCATTAATGTGGTTATTTCTAATATATTACTTTTTAACAAAGATTCATTTAATTCATCTATCTTTTTTAATAATATATTTTCTTTTTTCTTAAACATTACAAAATTCTCCTATTAACTTTCTATTTTATAGTTTCATCTATTTATATATTCGTTGCTGAATGTAACAAAAGTGGCTTCGCCACATGGGCGGACACAAGACCACTCCTCAATTTAACTTAAAATAGAGTAATTTCCTATAATACAAGAAAGAGCTTCGCTTCTTGGACGAACACTGCCCGCCCTACAATTTTAGCTTAAATAGCATACACTTTCATAATATAGAAAAAAGCACCATTTTTATATTAGGGTGCTTTTTTTTTTCATTTATATACCATTTTCTATATCGTTTATCAAATTTCCTTCTGCTGTTCCTATTTCATTTACTTGCTCATTTACTTTTTTTGCATTTTCTTCCTCTACTAAAGTTTCTAGTTTTTTTATTAGTTCTTGCAATTTTTTTATGTCTTTCCCTATCATTTCCCAGTCATTACTTTCATTCGAGGCACTTAAATTTTTGTTTGCTTTTATTATTGCTTCTGTTAGTTCTTCTATTGTATCTGTATTTTCTATTTGTATATCTACTGCATATTTTGATACTAGGTTTAAAATAGCTTCTTTTATGTTATTTCCTATTGCTACTTTTGTTCCCGATGATACTATTACTTTTTTTAGTGTTGGAAGTGAATTTTTTTCATTAGTATATCTAATATATATTGGTTCTACATATAATAGTGTATTATCTAGTGGTACTACTATCATATTTCTTGTTATTTTTGTTCCAGTTACATTTAAAGTTTCTATTTCTTTTTGTATTGTTTCATCTTCTTCTATCTTTGTGTCTAGTTGCATTGGCCCTAATACATTACTATTTGCTTGATACTTATATATTTTTAATTCTAAGTTTCCTTCTTCTGTGCAAGTTCCTACTATATAAGATATTAAGTTTTGTTTGCCATATAGTGTATATGGTAATATTAGACCTAAGTTTTCCTTTTCACTATTTACCGTTTTTACCATTGTATAATATGCTGGCATCTTTGTTCCTGATTTTGTCAATGTTTTTCCTGTATTATGTGTTGCTATATTCCATATATCATCACCTCTATATAATACATCTGGTTGCACATTGTGATATCTTGTTATTATGTCTGATTGAATATTATATAAATATTCTGGATATACAAAGTGATTTGATATATCTTGTGGTATTTTCTCTTCCAAGTTTACAAATAAACTTGGATAAATGTTATAGTATGCCATTACTATTGGATCTGTTCTGTCTGTTATATAGAATTTTATTGTTCCATCATAAGCATCTATTAGCACTTTTACTGAATTTCTTATATAATTCAATTCTAATTTTGTTGTTTGCGTTTCTTGTAGTATTGTTTTTTGTGAATATGGATAGTTGTTTGATATTGTGTATGCATCTAATACCCATACTA
Organism: uncultured Clostridiaceae bacterium; assembly: GCA_950096965.1. Taxonomy (GTDB): domain Bacteria; phylum Bacillota; class Clostridia; order TANB77; family CAG-508; genus UMGS1663. The sequence goes on from CATNCV010000021.1 coordinate 14,765, forward strand.
ATTTTCCTTCATCTGTTATTACCATATATGGTTTTTCATCATATTTTAAATATGGCATTATTGTTTGTGCTCTTTTTATTATGTTTCTGTTTATTAGTATTTTGCTCTGACTTGTAACATTTCCGAGAAAATGCTAACTTTATATCTTTTTCTTTTATTGCAAGTATTATTCTGTCTATTAAATTTAAATTTAAACCTGATTTTCCATCATATTCATTTTCTTTATTTTCTACGCTACTAGAGTTTAATATAGGATAATCAAATTCTTTATTTGAACCACTATTTGTTACAACTGTATCGTTTGTTTCTAATCCATAGTATATTCTAGGCTCTAATATTGGTATTACTTCTGATGATATATTATTTTCAAAGTCTTTTTGTATATTATTTAAGTTTCCATTTTCATTAGTCTCTGTAGCAGAGGTAACTATTACACCATATCCATGTGTATGTTCATATGTTTTACTATTGTATGTTCCTGTACTATTTACTATTTCTCTTGGTGAAATATATACCAAGCTTTCTTTTCCATTTATGTTATATTTTCCTATTTGAGATGTTCTATATGAATAATAACCTTTAGCAGTTTGTCCATTGTTTAAATCTTTTAATACTATGTTTGAATCTGCTATTCCTATATTATTTAGTACATTTTTATACTCTGTAACATGTTTTGAAGTTATTGTTTCTGATTCATTTAAGGCATTTTCTTCTATATTTACCCCATATGCCTCTTTTGTTGCTTTAATATTTGCTGATATATATTCTTTTTCTTTGTCATATTCATTAGCATTTACATATATTGCCTGAGTCCCTGCCATTACAATAAATAGAACTACCAAATATGCTGGAACTGCTGCTATCCATATTATCAATTTTTTTGTTTTATCTTGTTTAAATGCTTTTATTCCCATATATACAGATATTATTATTACCGCTGATAGTATTCTATACCCCCATACTTTTATATTCACATCTACAAAACCTGCTCCAAATAATGAATATGACATACTATCATCTTTTAGTGTCATAAATTTACTTGTTCCTATGTCTTGTACTTCTAGCAGTATTAATCCTGCTAATAATATTGAAAGTATTAATACCCCACTTGTTATTTGTTTTATTAATTTACTATTTTTTACTGTTTTTTTATCTACTCCATCAAAAAATAAGTTAAAGGTTGTTATATAATATACTGCTTTGTATATTAATAGTGCTATTGACAATATTATAAAATACCAAAATACTAATTCTATAAATGGCTTTTGAAATATATAATAGCCTATATCTATATTAAATATTGGGTCATTTGTTCCAAACTGGGCACTCCCAAAACATAGCATTGCTTTTTTTAATATTAAACTTGATGTAAATGCACTTATTACTATTGCTGATATAAAAGCTATTGATTTATTTAAAAACTTTGGCATTTTTTTATTTTCTTGCTCAAAAAACTCTTTTAACCCTTTTTTTATGTTTCTATTTGTAGTGTATATCATTATATAGATTAGTGAAAAATTAGTTATAAAAGTAAGTGCCATATATTTAATATTTTGCCAATATACTTCTATATAATTTTCACCTACTTCTAGCATTTCTAAGTAACTTCCTCTAAATAGAATATATGCTACTATAATTGCTAATAATAAAACACCTAATACAGCAAATAGTCTCTTTTTGTTTTTTATTTTTGCTGCTATTTTAGTTTTATTTTTTTGTTTTTCCATATTTTAATCCTTTCTTAAATTCCCATTGGGGACGTTTCCTTTTGGGAACTAGTCTAGTAATGCATTTACAAAATCCCCAGAATTAAATTGTTCCATGTCGTCTATTTTTTCGCCTACTCCTATATATTTCACAGGTATGTTATTTTCATTTGTTATGCCTATTACTACTCCACCTTTGGCTGTTCCATCTAATTTTGTTAATATTATTCCTGTTATATCTACTGTTTGCTTAAATGCTTTTACTTGTTCTATCGCATTTTGCCCTGTTGTTGCATCTAATACCATTAGTATTTCTTTTGATGCTTCTGGCAAACCAGTATCTATTACTTTTTTTATTTTTTCTAATTCATCCATTAAATATTTTTTATTGTGAAGTCTTCCTGCTGTATCACATATTAGTACATCTGCATCTTTTTCTTTTGCTATTTTTATTGCATCATATACTACTGAAGCTGGGTCTACTCCTTCTTCTTTTTTTACTATTTCACAATTTGCTCTGTTTGCCCATATTTCTAGTTGTTCTACAGCTGCTGCTCTAAATGTATCTGCTGCTGCTATTACTACTTTTTTGCCATTTTTTCTTAAATTGTTTGCAATTTTTCCAATAGATGTAGTTTTCCCTACTCCATTTACTCCTACTACTAGTATAACTGATGGTACAGTTTCTAGTTTTAAGCTAGTATCTGTTTTATCAAATATTTCTTTTATTACCTCTTTTAATGCTCTTTTTACTTCTTGTTCATCTTTTATATTTTCTTTTTTTATTTTACTTCTTAATTCATCTATAATTTTTAAAGTAGTATTGCTTCCTACATCTGACATTATTAATGCATCTTCTAGTTCTTCTAAAAGTTCTTCATCTACTTTTCTAAAACCACTAAATACATTATTTATTTTCTCATCAAATGATGTCTTTGTTTTGCTTAATCCACCTTTTAACTTTTCAAAAAATCCCATTAATATTTCTCCTTTACTTTATGTTGTTATATATATTATCATAATATTGGTGTTTTTACAAGAGAAAGATTTGGGCCACGCCCCAAATCTTTCTTTTAATTCTTACATTCCCCCATCTACTTTTATAACTGTTCCATTTATATATTCTGCCTCTTCTGATGCTAAAAATAATATTACTACATTATAGCCTTTCTTTGCAAATTCTATTGCAGTAGCTTTTCCTATTCCTTTACTACTTCCTGTAATTAATACAACTTTGTTCATAACTTTTCTCCTATTTTTCATTTTTAATTATATTATCACAATTTTACGTTTTTGACAATAAAAAAACAGTCCACCTAACAATGCGAACCGTTTTCGTACTTACCAACTCTGCTTTTTAACGTCAATCCACATATTACTATCAGTGAATTGTAAAGTAAGAACATATTCATTGGCTTTAACTTTAAAGGCAGTATGATTGTCTAGTATCACTACTCCAGTAATTTTATACAAACATTCTTCTAATTGTTTAATTTCTCTGTCATTAACATTATTTTTAGTAGATGTTCTTAAAATTTTTCAGTACAAAAATTACTTGCTAAAAAGCAAGTAATTTTGTATGTTCTATTTCATTGCTTCTTCTACAGCTACTGCTACTGCTACTGTTGCTCCTACCATTGGGTTATTTCCCATTCCTATTAGTCCCATCATTTCTACATGGGCTGGTACTGATGAGCTTCCAGCAAATTGGGCGTCTGAGTGCATTCTTCCCATTGTGTCTGTCATTCCATATGATGCTGGTCCTGCTGCCATGTTGTCTGGGTGAAGTGTTCTTCCTGTTCCTCCACCTGATGCCACTGAGAAGTATTTTTTACCTTGTTCTATACATTCTTTTTTGTATGTTCCTGCTACTGGGTGTTGGAATCTTGTTGGGTTTGTTGAGTTTCCTGTTATTGATACATCTACTCCTTCCATATGCATTATTGCTACACCTTCTCTTACGTCATTTGCTCCATAACATCTTACTTTTGCTCTTTCTCCTTCTGAGTATGCTATTTCTTCTACAACATTTACTTTTCCTGTAAAGAAGTCGAAGTCTGTTTTTACATATGTAAATCCATTTATTCTTGATATCACCTGTGCTGCATCTTTTCCTAAACCATTTAATATAACTCTTAGTGGTTCTTTTCTTACTTTATTTGCTGATTTTGCAATTCCTATTGCTCCTTCTGCTGCTGCGAAACTTTCGTGTCCTGCTAAGAATGCAAAACATTTTGTTTCTTCACTTAGTAACATTGATGCTAGGTTTCCATGTCCTAAACCTACTTTTCTATCATCTGCTACACTTCCTGGTATACAAAATGCTTGTAAGCCTTCTCCTATTGCTTTTGCGGCATCAGCGGCTTTTGTACAACCTTTTTTTATTGCAATTGCTGCACCTAATGTGTATGCCCAACATGCGTTTTCAAAGCATATTGTTTGTACTCCTCTTGTTATTTCATAAGGGTTGAATCCTTTTTCTTTACATATATTTAATGCATCTTCAAAATCTTTAATTCCGTATTTTTCCATTACTGGTTTTATTTGCTTAATTCTTCTTTCATAACTTTCAAATAGTGCCATTGTTTTACCTCCTAATATATTACTCTTTTCTTGGGTCAATTTTTTTAACCGCTTCGTCAAATCTTCCATATTTTCCGCTTGCTTTTTCTATTGCTTCTTCTGGTGCTATTCCTGCTTTTATGTTGTCCATCATTTTTCCTAGATTTACGTATTTGTATCCTATTATTGCATCATCTTTATCTAACCCTATTTCTACTATGTATCCTTCTGCTAGTTCTAGGTATCTTGGTCCTTTTTCTAGTGTTGAGTATATTGTTCCTGTTTGGCTTCTATGTCCTTTTCCTAAGTCTTCCATTCCTGCTCCTATTGGTAAGCCTCCTTCTGAAAAGGCTGATTGTGTTCTTCCATACACTATTTGTAAAAATAGCTCTCTCATTGCTGTATTTATAGCATCACATACTAAGTCTGTGTTTAATGCTTCTAGTATTGTTTTTCCTACTAATATTTCTCCTGCCATTGCTGCTGAGTGTGTCATTCCGCTACAACCTATTGTTTCTACTAAGGCTTCTTGTATTATTCCTTCTTTCACATTTAAGGTTAGTTTACATGCTCCTTGTTGTGGTGCACACCATCCTATACCATGTGTTAAACCTGATATGTCTTTTACATCTTTTGCTTTTACCCATTTTCCCTCTTCTGGAATTGGTGCTGGCCCATGGTCTACTCCTTTTGCTACTTTGCACATTTCTTCTACTTCTTTTGAATAAATCATTTTCATTTCTCCTTTCAAAGCTTTTTGTATTATTCTATTCATTTGCCTTTTGTGTTATTATTATATTACTTGTTTATAAAACTTGCAAGTAAAATATCATATTTTGTTGTTTTAGATAATTATCCCTGAGGAAAGATTTGGACGTGTCCCAAATCTTTCCAAGTCTTTCTTTTAAGCATACTGATATTTCTTCTTATTTTTTACTAAAAACATTACACTTACAAATAGTGATAATATCTCTGCAAAAACTACTGCAAGCCATATTCCATTTATTCCCCATATTAATGGAAGTATGTATATCATTATAACTTGAAATACTAATGTTCTTAAAAACGATATAACTGCTGACACAAACCCATTATTTAATGCTGTAAAGAATGATGAGCTAAAAATATTAAATCCACTAATTAAATATGATATAGAGAATAATCTTATTGCATTTGTTGTCATATTTAACAAATTTTCATCATAACTTACAAAAATTGATGCAAGTAGTTTTGATAAAATCTCAGCAAGCCCTGTCATAGCTAACGAAGTTACTGCCATTAGAATAATGCTCTTTTTTAATAAACTTTTTAATTCTTCTTTATTTTCTGCTCCATAATGGTATCCTATAATTGGTACTGTTCCCATTGAGTATCCAAAATAAGTTCCAGAGAATATAAATCCAACATACATAATGATGCCAAAAGCTACAACTCCATCTGATCCCACATATTTCATAAGTTGCATATTAAACAGCATATTTACAAGCGACATTGATAAATTTGTTAGCATTTCTGATGAACCATTAATACAGCTTTGTATAATAGGTTTTAGTTCAAATTTAGCTTTTGCAAATTGTAAAATGTGATTTTTCTTAGTAGCAAAATAAAAAATAGGAATAATTCCTCCAATTATTTGACTAATTCCTGTTGCAAGAGCCGCTCCTAAAACACCCATTTTTAATACATAAATAAGCCAAAAGTCTAATATCATATTGCTAACACCTGATACAATTGAAATAATTAATCCCAATGTTGGTTTCTCTGCTACAATTAGAAAGCTTTGGAAAGCATTTTGTAAACAAAATGGTATTAAAAATATAAGTAATGTTCTTCCATATACTACACAATTTTGTAACATATTTTCATTTGCACCTAATAGCTTTGCCATTGGTTCCATCAATATTACTCCCAAAATTGTAAGTACAAATCCTATTATTGTTAATAAATATATTAGCATTGAAAAATATTTATTAGCCTTTGTTTTATCTCCTTCTCCAACTGTTTTTGAAACTAATGCACTTCCGACCTGTTCCTATCATGAAACCAACTGTTCCTAAAATCATGATTGCTGGCATAATTAAGTTTACAGCTGCAAAAGCATCTGCCCCCACACAGTTTGATACAAATATTCCATCTACTACACCATAAATAGATGTAAATATCATCATTATTATAGTTGGTAATGTAAATTTTATTAATTTTTTATATGTAAAATGTTCTGATAGTCCTATATTCATTTCTCTATTTTCTCCTTTTTTATGACTTTATTTACTTCGTTTTTAAATGACATTGATTGTTTTTCTAAAAAGTTAATAGTTATATCCATTTCATTTTCGTCAATATTTTCAAATGCCTTTGTTTCAAGTTTCATTACTTTACCTACTGACATTTTTGCTATTTCTTTGCCTTTTTTTGTAAGTTTTAATTTTTTGGATTTTTTACTATTATCTAAATACTCTAACATAATATATCCCTCATTTATTAGGTATTTTACAGATGAATTGATAGTTTGTTTGTTTAAACACCAATCTGTATATAATTCTTTTTGTGTACAACCATCTTCATTTTGATATAATTCATATAAAATCCAGAAACTACTATCTGCTAATTTATAATAGCTTGAAAGTTTGTGGTATTCTTCTTGGAATTCATTCATATATTTACATATCTTTATCCATTTTTGTTCTATATTACTTTTCATTTTCTGCTCACTTTCTATTTTTGTATGATTTCATACTATCAATAGCAACATATTATAATATGATTTCATACTATTGTCAATACTTTTTTATAAAACATACAAGAAAAACAAGTAATATTTATTACTTGTTTTTCTTGTAACTCTTCAATTACTTTTGGTATTTTTCAGGTGCTATTGATATATCCCTTATCATGTCTCCATTAATTATACGAACTTTGTTCTTTTCTTCAACTTTTATCCAATTGTCTTCTACTGCAACTATTTTTCCTTGTACTCCAAAAGATTCATTAAATAGTATAATTGTACATACTTTTCCTATAAATTCCTTCATTAATTCTTGTGGCATTTTTCTTTCCCTACCTTTCTTTTTTCTATTCATCATTCCTAAATACAATTTATTTTTTCTTGGTATTATTATACAACCAAATAGTATTATAAACCCAATCCACCAGCAACTTATTTTTACCACCTCCATATTTCTAATTTTTGTTTATTATCTCTAAAATTGTATTTAAATCTTCTTGCGTTATTGCTGATTGTTTATCCTCTTTTTGTATTTGTTTGCAGCTTTCTTTTAGATAATATATTTCATTATCTATTGATATTTTATGTGTATTTATCCCATCACATATTGGTGCATTATATTTTGAGTTTTCTAAAATATTAGAAATTTTGTTGATATCATTATGATTTGTTATTTTTATGGTTTTGCCTTCATACTCTATTATAATGTCTCTTTCTTTTGGTTGGTCATATTTCATAAACCAATTTCCCATTTTTACCCCTATATTGTTTTCATATGGTTCATTTGGAGATATCTTTACATATCTTACTATTTTATAACCTAAGCCCCAGTAAGTTATTTTACTTCCACCATTACTTACTATTTTTATACAACATCGTGGTTCATGTCCTGTTGTTACTCTTCCACTGTCTATATAATTTGTTATAATTCCTCCAATTATAAGCACTATTATTGCTATTATAATACTAATCCAT
>CATNCV010000022.1 GCA_950096965.1 uncultured Clostridiaceae bacterium
GCCTCCGCGGCGAGCGGAACAAGCCAAGATTGTACATAGGTGAAATATTTGCTAATAAAATAAAGCTATTTTTTAGTGAAATTTTCAAAAAGTATTGACATTCGTTGTTTTAATTATTGCTACTGTATTTTTGAAAAAACTTGTTATTCTCTTGTTTTTTGCCATTTTATGTTGTATAGTAATTTTGTATAATAAATATAATACTAATTATATAATAAAGTTTTTAATTAAAGGAGTTTAGTATGGCATTTGATGGAATTATTACAAAACAAGTAGTTTTAGAACTTAAGAATACACTTATTGGTGGAAAAATTAATAAAGTTTTTGAGCCTAATAAAAATGAAATTATTTTAGGTATTTATTGTAATGGAAAAAATTATGCTTTGAATATTTCTATTTCTTCTAATAATTATAGAATGAATTTGACTACTAATAGTAAACCCAACCCTTTAAATGCACCTAACTTTTGTATGTTACTTAGGAAGCACTTGGTTGGTAGCCGTATAACTAATATTTATAGTAATTGTTTAGAAAGAATTGTTTTTATTGATTTAGACAGCTACAATGAACTTAATGATTTAGTTAGTAAAACATTGGTAGTTGAACTTATGGGAAAACATAGTAATATTATTTTACTTAATGATAAAAATATTATTATTGATAGCCTTAGACATTTAGATAGTTTCTCTAATTCTTGTAGAGACATCCTTCCTGCACATGAATATGTAAATCCTCCTGCTGATAAGCTTAATATTTGCAAAACAGGCTTAGATGAGTTTACCAATTTAGTAAAAAGTGAGAAACTTTCTAGTATTATTCCTAATAGTTTTAGTGGAATTAGTAAAACCTTTATTTTAAATGCTTTAGATATTTTAAAAATTTCTGATAATGATTATTCTGGTAAAGATATAACTACTTTGTATAATTATATAAAAGATATTATAGAAAATTTAGGAAGTAATAATGTTTTAGCAATTCTTATAAATAATAAAGATTATACGATGGTTTATAACTCAAATGGTGTTGCTAATAAAGATGAGCAATGTTCGCCCTTACAAAATAATATACTTCAGACTAATTTCTTTTTAGATGATTTTTATAATCAAAAGGAAAACAATGAGATTTTAGTAAATTATAAAAATAACCTTTTAAAATTAGTTCTTTCAGCACTAAAAAAGATAACTAAAAAGGTTAATAATATAAATTTAAAACTAAAAGAATGTGAAAATATGGATACTTATAGAATATATGGTGAACTTATTACTTCTAACCTTTATAGAATTGATAATAGTATAAATGTTTCTTCTATTAGTTTAGAAAATTATTATGATAATAATAATTTAATGGAAATTCCTTTAGATAAAAGTATTTCTCCTTCATATAATGCTAAAAAGTATTTTAAAAAGTATAGCAAATTAAAGAATACATTGGAAATTGTAAGTAGTCAAAAAGCCAATGCTACAAAAGAATTAGATTATCTAGAGAGTATAATATATGAATTAGAAAATGTTACTTCTACTCTTGAACTTGAAGAAATTGATTTAGAAATTTCTGAAAATGTTTTATTTAAAAATACTAAGAAGAATTCTAATGTTAAAAAAAATAAAGTTAATAAGAGAAAAGTTCATGATGAATATGAACCTATTACATATAATGTTGATGGCTTTACTTTATACGTTGGTAAAAATAATAAGCAGAATGATTATATAACCACTAAACTTGGCAAAAATGAAGATTTATGGTTTCATACTAAGGATATTAGAGGAAGTCATTGTTTGTTAAAATGTAATGGAGAAAATGTAAAAGAACATACTATTCTTACTTGCGCTGAGATTACTGCTTTTCATAGTAAAGCAAAGCTTTCTTCTAATGTTCCTGTAGATTATTGCTTTATAAAAAATGTAAAAAAGCCTTCTGGTAGTAAGCCCGGAATGGTTATATATACTAATAATAAGACTTTGTATGTTAATCCTAAAGAAGTTTGAAAAAGCCAATGAGAAGCCAATGAGGGAGCCAATGGCTTCTCATTGTTTTTTCTTTTCTCTAATTTTGTTTATACTCTATTTCTTCCATAAAGGGAAACATTTCTAATACTCTCTTTTTTGTTAGCATTTGCATTACTGGGTGTGGATTTTTGTCATGAATTGTTATTAGCTGTTGAGTATAACAGTTTTCTGATGTTTTGAATATCAAATACCTATTTCGTACATAGGTAAAATACAAACTATATCCCTCATCTAATTCTTTTTGAAATTTTTCTATATTATAATTTTTGTCCATTTTCCCTCCATTTTATATTATCAAATCACCTGGTAGAGTTTTATTATCGTTTTTACTTTCATCTTGTTGTACTTTTCTTATTGCTACTTGATTATCTACTTGCACATTTTGTGATATTCTAGCTCTAAATTGTTCTCTTTGAACTTGAGCCATATTTATAGTTGTATCCATTGTTTTATTTTCTTTGTAATATTTCTCCCATTCATTTATTATTTTATCACATATTTCTCTATCTTGTGCTTCTAATACTTGTTCTATTCTTTCTATGTCCATTGTTACTTTATTTATAACGCTTTTTATTTCTTCTTCAAACTTTTTTGTTTGTGTTTCTACATATATATTATTTAGTTCTAATTCCTTTATTTTCATTGCAATCATACTTTGGGAAGATTTTATTTCATTTATAATTGCATTTTTTATTTCTTGTACATACTTTTTATTTTTTTGTTGTCTATTGACATTATGTTCTATTAGTTCTCTATCTTGCCTTTGTTCTCTTTGCTCTGGTGTTTCTATATCATCTAAAAGAAATGACCCATCTAACACTTTTCCTAAAGCTTTTTGTTCTTTTTCTTCTGCTAGACTTTGTATTGTTGGTATTACTTGTTCTTCCATTCCTTTTTTTCTGTATTCTTCCTCTGCTATTTGTATAGTTTTCATTGTTTCTTGTATTTCTTCATAATCTTTTGTAATATAAGAAGCAATATGAGACATGTCTTCACTTCGTTTTCTATCATTTTCTATTATCATAGATATATTTCTTATATATGTTGTATAAGCATCTTTATAATCAAGAAGAATTGAGTCAACTATTTTCTTTATTTCTTCTGGCTCTTTCTCTTCATTTATTATTTTCTGAACTTTCAATTGTAATTCTTTTATTTTTTCCACTTTTTATGTTCTCCTTATATTTATTTAACTAACTTTTCAAATTCTTCTTCTGAAATAATAGTAACTCCTAAACTTTGTGCTTTTATTAGTTTTGATCCTGCGTCTTCTCCTGCTAGTACATAGTCTGTTTTTTTAGATACTGAAGATGATGTTTTTCCTCCAAATTTTTCTATCAAATTACTTACTTCATTTCTTGTATATTTTGAAAGTGATCCTGTTAGTACAAATGTTTTACCATCAAAACGGTTGTCTATTCCTTCTTCTTCGTTTATTTTCATATTAACGCCTGCTTCTTTTAATTTGTTTATCATATCTATAGTTTGCTCTTGTTTGAAGAATTCGTATATGTTACTTGCTGTTATCTCTCCTATGTCATTTACTGTACATAAACTTTCTAAACTAGCACCACTTAACTTGTCCATTGTTTTATATTTTTTGGCTAAAACTTTTGCTGCTTTTATTCCAACTTGCCTAATTCCTAATGCATTAATTACATTAAATAAGTCTTGGCTTTTACTTTTTTCTATTGATTCTATTAAATTACTTGCAAATTTTCTTCCATTTTTCTTTAATGAGGCAATGTCTTCTAATGTTAAATTATAGATATCTGCTATATTTTTTATTAAACCTTTTTCTATTAAGCTTTCTACTATTTTATAGCCTAGTCCATCTATGTCCATACACTCTTTTGATACAAAATGTTCTATTCCTCTTAGTAGTTGTGCTGGACATTCAATACCATTACACCTTATTGCTGCTTCTCCTTCTTCCCTTGTTGCTTTACTTCCACATACTGGGCAAATTGTTGGAACTTGTACTTCTTCTTCATTTCCTGTTCTTTTTTCAGTTATAACTTTTATTACTTCTGGTATTACATCTCCTTGTTTTTGAATTACAACTGTATCTCCTATTTTTAACCCCTTTTCTTTTATGAAGTCTTCATTGTGAAGTGTTGTTTTGGATATTGTTGAACCTGCTACTTTTACTGGCTCTAGTATTGCCATTGGTGTTATTACTCCTGTTCTTCCTACTTGCCATATTACATCTTTTAGTATTGTTTCTTTAGCTTCTGGTGGGTATTTGTAGGCAATTGCCCAACGTGGAACTTTATATGTTGTTCCTAATTTTTCCCTAAATGAAAGTGAATCTACTTTTATTACTGCTCCATCTATTCCAAAGCTTAAATTTTCTCTTTCTTCTCCTATTTTTATTACTGCTTTTTTTGCTTCTTCAAATGTTTTACAATATATTTTTACTGGGTTTACATTAAAGCCTAATTTTTCTAAATATTCTAATTGTTCATAGTGTGAGTTAAATTTATTATTTTCTAATTTTTGTACATTAAATATATAAATATTTAATGGCCTTGAAGCTGTTATTTTTGAGTCTAACTGCCTTAGTGAACCGTGCTGCTGCATTTCTTGCATTCGCAAATAGTGGTTTTCCTAACACTTCTTGTTCTTCATTCATTTTTTCAAATTCTGTTGTTCCTATAAATACTTCGCCTCGAACTATTATATTTATTTTTTCTGGTAATACTGTTGGTATTGATTTTATTGTTCTTAAATTTTCTGTTATATCTTCTCCTACTAATCCATTACCTCTAGTTGCTCCTTTTACTAAAATACCATCTTTATATTCTAGTGCAACTGATAAACCATCTATTTTTGTTTCTACTACATAATTTAGTTCTTCATTTTCTTCGTCTGCCTTATTTTTCATTCTAGTATCAAATTCTTGTAGCTCTTCAAAGCTAAATACATCTTGAAGACTTTGAAGTGGGACTACATGTGTTACTTCTTTAAAACCTTCATTAACATGTCCACCTACTTTTTGAGTTAATGAGTCTTTAGTTATAAGCTCTGGAAATTCCTTTTCTAAAGCTTTTAGTTTATTCATCATCATATCATATTCATAGTCTGTTATTTCTGGCGCATCTTCATCATAATATTTATTTGCATAGTATTCTAGTTTTTCTTGCAAATCCTTTATTTGTTTTTTAGCTTCATCTAGTTCCATTAGATTTCCTCCAATTATATATATTTTCATATTTGCTATTATATACAAAATTATATAAAAGCACAATTATTTTTAAAAATTATTTTATTATTTTATATAATATTTCTTCTTCTCTAATATTATTTTTCTTCATAAATTCTTGGCATTTGGCTTCTAGTAATTTAAAATTGCAACACCTTTGTATTAATTTTTCTTCTGCTTTCTTTTCATTTACTAAGTAATATAAATTTTTTGCTCTATTATTTATTCTTACTTTATTTTTTTCAATCCATTCCATTTGCATAAATAACATTTTTTTATATTTTATATCTTTTATTTTTGTAATTTTGATTACATGTAAGTATCTTTTTGGTATTGGCATCATGTTATTTAGGTTTATTCCTCCTAGTCTTCCTTCATCTATTTTTAAGAAATCTTGTGTGTTTTTCATGCTCAAGTGTTTTGGTTTTGGAGATGTTAGTGGTGCAAAAAAGTTTTTTCCATTAACACATAGTAATGTTCCAACAAATGGCCTATTTTCTTTTTCATTTTCTACATATGGAATTTTTGGTTCATAGTAGTGCAAATAGTTACAATATTCTATATCTGCTTTATATATATTCATATTTTTCCTTTCATTATTAATACATCAATAATTTAATTTTTATTGATGCGTTTATTAATTATTGTTTTTTCTTGAATTATTTAAAAGATAAAAAAATTTTATGAATTAGAAATCTCTTATATTTATTACTATACATAGTACATTATATGGAAAAAATTGTAGATTTCTTATTTTAACCCCTATGATATAATGATTTTATATTTTTATTATTAATATGTCAATATTTTTTATGTAACTTCTTTTAAAAGTTTACGACAATTTATTACAAAAAATGTGGTGGTGTGTTTCTGTAATAGTAGTAATGGGGACAGTTCCTAATCTAACCAGATTGTTTTTAGTTTCTTCTTTGTGCTTCTTTTCTATCTTGTTTCCGATTTTGCGAGCTATCCTCATTGCTATTTTTCTGCCTTGTCTTAAATTATGAACTGTTCCTATTGCTAGTTTCAATAGCTACTTATGGCTACTATTGCTTATCCTTATTTATCTGCTTTATATATCTATCTTCCTCTGAAAATATGCAACCACAATATTTTTGCATATACATTCCTAGCTTACGTGCTTTTTCTTGTCCTTCTCTAAAACCTATTCTAAAATCTCTATATAAGAATTGTAGCCCATATTTTTGAGCTATTTGCTGTCCTAATTCTTTTAGTTCTTCATGTTTTTGATATGGGCTTATTAGTAGTGTTGTGCTAATAGCATCATAGCCATTTTCTTTTGCATATTTTGCTGTTTGTTCTAATCGTATTTTATAGCAGTAGTCTTGGCATCTTGTTTGTAAGTTATTTATTACATTTTTGCAAAATTCATCTAAACCATATTCTTCTTCAAATATGGCATTTATATTTATGTTCTTTGTATATTCTTTTAAGGTATCTCTTCTTTGTTTATATTCCATATATGGATGTATGTTAGGGTTGTACCAGTATATTGTAGGTTCTATTCCTTCTTCTCTTAAAGAATCTATACAATATACACTGCATGGTGCACAACATGTATGTAATAATAGTTTCATTTATTTCTCCTTTTGATATATTTTTCCGCTCTTTATTTTGGTATATTATTTTCATATTTTCTTTTTTTATATATTGTTCTATGTTTTTATAAGTATTTTTGCTTTCAAATGTTACTATGCATTTATAGTTTTCTTCTTGCAAATTTTGAATTGCATATTCTTTGTTATTATAAAGTATGTTTTTATAGCCTGTTAATGCTTGTATCCATGTTTCTTCATTTGGGTCTGTTACTAAAAGTATATCATTTTCTCTTTGCCAATTATTTTCTATTATTTTTTCTGTTTCTTTTAAAAGTTCTAACTCTTCATGAGTAATAAATTCTGCTTTTTTTGCTTCTATCATTGTTTTATTAAATGTAAATATTTCCATTATAGCATTTAAACTATCATTCCTTTTCCATGATACATAGGTTTTGTTATAGTACATAGATACTACAAATAGTAATATATATATACTTGTATAAATATTTACTATAAATTTAGTTTTCTTTTCTTTTAAAAGTTCTATCATTCCCTTTGTACTTGAATATATAATTAGTAGCCAGAATATATAGTAGTTTTTGTAGAAGTAATATTCTGAACATTTCTCTATTTTTGTTCCTATAAATAATACTCCCATAAACAATAGTAAAAATACAAACATTATATTATCAAATACTATTTTTTTGTTTTTTATACTGGTATATATGTAGTATATAGTAAATGGTATAAATAGTATAAAGTTTGACCATATGTTTTTATAAAGCCACCCTTCTAATGCTATATATCCTCCTACTTTTCCAATAGCTGGAAGTAGTAAATATGTTACTCCTATTATTCCTGGTAATATTAGTGTTACTAATGTCTGTAAAAATAGTTTTATTTTGTTTTTATGTTTTGCATATTTATATATATAATATATGAATTGTGCTAAATATACAAATGGGCAAAATAGTGAATATGATAAAATTAAGCCAAAATTTAGTAGAAGCATTGTTATTAAAATATAGTCGAAGTTTATGTCTTCTTTTTCTTTTACTATGTATAAAATGGTTTGTACATATAATATTCCTAACATTAAATAGTGAAATCCTGATATCCATGCATTTAGTGGGTAGCCTAGTACATAAATTACTCCAAATATTATTGCTATTATTTTTGTATTTATTGTTTTGCAATATCTTTCTAGTAGTATATAAAATACTAAACCTATTAGTATATATACTATTGCTTCAAATATGATATATGTTTTGTATAATTCTACTGTACCCATATATGGGTTTAATATTTTAAATATTATACCTACATTTGTATATGCTCCTGGCATAAATCCTGAACCTGTTGTAATGTTTGAATCTGGCTTTTTAAAAAGATTTGTAATTTCAGAAAATTCTCTTGCTGCTTTATAATGTTCTTTTGAGTCCATTGAAATATAACGAATTTTTGTAAGGTTTGCAAAATTTATGTTTATAATTATTGTTGTTACTATTATAAATAATATCATAACAATTACATTTGTTTTGCTTATAGTATATTTTTGTATTTCTTTGTTTTTTATAATGTTTATTGTTATTGGTATAGAAATTATAAAATTTATTATTGATATCGTTACTAGTGTTATTGGTACATTTATTAGGTTTAATATGTAGCATACAAAAGTGTTATAGGTAAGTAGTAATACTAAATTTATGGCTACTGTCTTTATTATTTCCAATTTTTGTTCTGATTTTTTTAATAGTATTGTTAATATAAATAATATTATAATTGATATTGTATATATTATTGGCATTTGTTTTCTCCTCTTATTTTATATTTAATTATGCTTTTTTATTCTTTTAGTAATTTCTTCGAAGAACAGACAAACTCTGCTCGCCCCTACATATTCATTATTCACTATATTCTACCCCTATATGTTTATACGCAAGAGGTGTTGGTATCCTTCCTCTTGGAGTTCTTGCTATATATCCTATTTGCAATAGATAAGGTTCATATACATCTTCTAGAGTGTCTACTTCTTCCCCTATTGTTGTTGCAAGGGTCTCTAATCCTACTGCTCTTCCCCCATATGTTATTATCATTGTTTCTAGTATTTTTCTGTCTATGTTATCTAGACCTATTTCGTCTATCTCTAGTTTGTTTAGTGCATGTTTTGTTATTTTTAATGTTATATTTCCATCTCCTAAAACTGCTGCATAGTCTCTTACTCTTTTTAATAGTCTATTTGCTATTCTTGGGGTTCCTCTTGAACGTCTTGCTATTTCTACGCTCGATTCTTCATCTATTTCTATTTTTAATATTTTTGCTGACCTTTTTACTATTGTTGATAAGTCTTTTTCTGAATATAATTCTAGTCTATCTACTATTCCAAATCTGTCTCTTAATGGCGTGGTTAGTGAACCCGCTTTTGTGGTTGCTCCTATTAGGGTAAATTTTGGTAGGTCTATTCTTATTGATTTTGCTGCTGGTCCTGTTCCTATTACTATGTCTAGTACATAGTCTTCTAATGCTGGGTATAATATTTCTTCTACGCTTTTACTTAACCTGTGTATTTCATCTATAAATAATACATCTCCTACTGCTAGTGCTGTTAATATTGCTGCTAAGTCTCCTGGCTTTTCTATTGCTGGTCCTGATGTTATTTTTATGTTTGATCTCATTTCATTTGCTATTATTCCTGCTAGTGTTGTTTTTCCTAGGCCTGGTGGTCCATATAGAAGAACGTGATCAAGAGGCTCTCCTCTTTTTTTGGCAGCCTCTATGTATATTTTCATATTTTCTTTTACTTTGTCTTGTCCTATATATTCATTTAATAGTTGTGGTCTTAAAGTGTTTTCTATTTTTTCTTCTTGTTTGCTTTCTAATTCTGGACGAATTAGGTTTTGATTTTCATTTTCTTCCATTGTGTTGATTTCCTTTTTTATCTTTACTATATATTTTTAGATTTTCTCCTTCGTTTCCGCAATGGGGACAGTTCCTAATCTAGCCAGATTATTTTTGTATTTTCTCTTGTGGTTCTTCTCTATCTTGTTTCCGATTACGAACCGTCCCCATAGCTAGTCCCCATAGCTAGTCTCCATAGCTAGTCTCCATAGCTTAAGTTATTCGTTGGTTTCTTTTTCGCCATTGTATTCGTTTACGAAGTATAATGGTCTATTTTTTGTTTCGTTGAATATTCTTCCTAGGTATTCTCCTACTATTCCAAATAACATTATTTGTATTCCTGAGAAGAATAGTATTAGTAGTATTATTGCTTGGAAGGCTTGAATTGCTACTTGAATAGCTATACATTTTGCTATTACATATATAAAGTATACTGCTAAAAGTATAAATGTTGGAATTGCTAAATATGTTGATACTCTTAGTGGTGATGTTGTGAATGATGTTATTCCATCTATTGCTAAGTCTATTAGTTTTCTGTAGTTCCATTTTGTTTTTCCTGCAATTCTTGGATCTCTATCATATAGTACTTCTTTTTTATTATAACCTATCCAGCTAAACATTGACTTAGAACATCTTTGTGATTCTCTTAGTCTTTTTAGTGCATTTACACACCTTCTGTCTAGTAATCTAAAATCTCCTGTATCCTTTTGTATTGGTACTCTTGTTAGCCCTTGTAATACTTTATAGTACATTTTTGATGTGAATTTTTTAAGCCATGTTTCTCCTTCTCTCGATTTTCTTCTTGCATATACATCATCATAGCCTTCTTCCCAATATTTTATTAGTTCTGGTATTAGCTCTGGTGGATCTTGAAGGTCTGCATCCATAAATATTACGCTATCTCCTTTTGCATAGTCTAAACCTGCAAGCATTGCTATTTCTTTTCCAAAGTTTCTTGAAAAGTCTACATAGCATATTCTTTTATCTTTTTTCCTTAATTCTTTTATTATTTGTATTGTTTTATCTTTACTTCCGTCGTTTACAAATAGTACTTCAAATTCGTATGTGTCTATTTCATTCATTAATTTATCTAATCTTTCGTATAAAAATGGTAATGATTCTTCTTCATTATATGCTGGAATTATGATACTTATTTTCTTCATATTTTTCTCCTTTTTATATTCTAAATCAGATTATCTATATGCTTTTATATAGAGTAATCTGCTTCATATTTATATATATCAAAATTACAAGCTCTCTTATTTGTAGAGTCCTTCTTATATTGAAGAAATTAATTTTTATTTTGATATATATCAATATGAAATTTGGTTAATTTAGCACCTATTATTTTTTATTAACTCTATTATATATATTTATTAACTGTATTGCAAGCTTATTGTAATATTTTTTTGTCCTATACTTTTTATTATATATCACTTGTTTTCCTTTTGACAAAACTTCTTATTTTTCGCTATTGCAACATTGACAAATATATGACTAAATGGAACCTGCGTGAAGAAAAATATTGTGATTCAATCTTAACAGATTCAATTGAAATTTATATAATATAAATGCCTAAAGTAAAAAAATACTCAGAGGGTAAAAAATTAGATACTTGGGTAAATTTTATAATAAAGTCAGGTGATATTGATATGAGCCAAGCAGATGAATCATTAAAAAAGCAAAAGAAGTTTTAGAAGAAATAAGTGATAATGAACATGAAAGATATCTAGCAGATTTACGTGAAAAATATGTATTAGCTCAAAATAATTTACTTGCAACTGGTTATGAGTGCGGTTTCGAACAAGGTGTTAAAGATGGAATTGAGCATGGAATTGAACAAGGGATTGAGCAAGGTTCTAAAAAACAAGAAATTGAAATAGCTAAAAAATTAAAAAATGAAAATATTGATATTGAAGTAATTATGAAAGTTACTAGTTTAACTAAAGAAGAAATTGAAAAATTATAAGTCTATATGTTTTAAAATACTAAACAAATAAAAAAATACAAATTAGAAATATTCTTTCTAATTTGTATTTTTTATATATTTGTGTTATAATGTAATTAGTTACTGGTTGGAATTTGTTTCATAAGGAGGTTTCTTATGATTAATTGTTATGATTGTGCTAGTACTTATTTAATTCGTGTTCCTTCTAGTGTTACTGATAATAACTCTTGTCGTAAAGAAAGAAAAGTGGAAGATGTAAAAGCTGTCCACACAGGTAAGAAGTTTAACCCTAATGCAGGGACAAAATCAAATTTTGCTAGTTACATTGATATTTCAAATTAGAAAAAGCCCCCTAAGACTTAATTTAGTCTATGGGGGCTTTTTCTAATTCTATATCTTTTTATATTATTCTACATTTGATTTAAGATATCTTTCTAATCCATCTTGCCATTCAGGAATATTTATTCCTTCTTTCACAATTTTTTCTTTTGATAACATTGAATTTTGGGGTCTTTTTGCAATTGCTTTAAATTCTTCTGATGTAACAGGATTTATTTTACAACTAATATTTGCCTTTCTAAAAATTTCTTTTGAAAACTCATACCATGTTGTAAAACCTTCATTTGTAGCATGATATACTCCATATGGTATTTTCTTTTCTAGCACTTCATGTATAATATTGGCTAAGTCTATAGTATATGTTGGACTTCCATACTGATCAGCTACTACATTTATAGATTCTTTCTCTTTCCCTAATTTCAGCATTGTTCTTACAAAGTTGTTTCCATCTCCATAAAGCCATGCCGTTCTTAAGATATACGATAAAATAATCTAAAAAACAATATTTTCTATTATTGTTCTTTAGATTTCATATTATCATTTTTTAGACTTAATCATTTCATTTATTGTTTTTAATATTCTTCTTATATTTACTATGTATGGATGCTTTATATAATTATTTTTTAAAACTAAGTTTGCTTCTTTTAAATTTTTGATATATCCTTTTATTCCAGCAGTACTTGTTCCTCCAGATCTCATATATATAATATAGTCATCTATATAATTTAATTTTATAATCTTTTCTTTCATTACTCTTATCATAAAATCATAGTCAGCTGCTATTCTATAATTTAAGTTAAAAAGCCCAACTTTATCATATACCTCTTTTTTTAAGTATAATGTAGGATGTGCTGGGTGCCAGCCATTTTCTAATTTACCTTTTGGCGAGTTCCATATCCTTTTAGGCTTACTCATTGTTTCTTCATCCATAAATATTAAGCTTGCATATGTACCATCACAATTTGTTTCTTCAAATTTTTCTACTATTTTTTGTAATACATTTTCATGAGCATATATGTCATCTGAATTTAGTATTCCAATTATATCGCCAGTTGCCATTTTTATTCCTTTATTCATTGCATCATATAAACCTGAATCCTTTTCACTAATATATCTTAACTTTCCATTATATTTAGTTTCATATTCTTTTACTATTTGCATTGTGTTATCTTTTGATAATCCATCTACTATTATGTGTTCATAATTTGTATATGTTTGTTTTAATACTGATTCTAAAGTGTCTTTTAATGTTTTTGATGAATTATATGTTACTGTTATTATTGATATTTTCATTTAAAATTCCCCAATTTCTTTTATATCTTTTCATATTTATAATTGTATAAATTGCAAATGCTAAGCTTACTATTAGCATTGTTATAAAATATGTTATAGCTGCTCCTTTTATTTGAATTATATTTACTAAATTATATGCTGATATTGTTACTATTACAGCAGTAATTATATATACTACTACTTGATATAAGGTTTTCCTCATTGCTATTAATATAGCTGATAATATTGTACTTAAACTATATAAAATAGAACCTATAATTATAATCATCATACTTTCAAAATAGCTACTTAAATGTATACCATATACTAGTTCTAATACTGGTACTTCTAATAACCATGCTGATATTGTAACTATTATCCCAAATATTAGTATTATTAATGTTAAGATTTTAACTATATTTTTTAGTTTGTTATAATTTTCATTCTTTATATTTTCTGAAATTTTTGTTAAGCATGGCTGAATAATATATTGTCCTAAAAGTCCCATAAATGTTGCTGGCATTATTATTATTCCAAATATTGTTTGCATATCACTTGTTAAAATATCGTCTATTGCATACCTTGGTGCATTTATTAGATATATCCCTAAAAATGTTAGTATAAATGTATAAAAACCTGCTTTAAAAAGTCTTATATTTACATTTTTTGAATATTTTGTTTTTATTAAATTAACTTTTTTTATGTTTTTGTAATCATATATAATCATGATAAGTATATTAACAATTAGTATAGAGGTGCAAGCTACCATTAGGTTCTTAGTTATTGCATCTATTATTAAAAATAGTACCAGTGCTATAACTGCCTTTACAAACATTGATATACCTACTTTATATAACTTTCCATCTTTTTGCAAGACTCCATATAAAACTTCTGCAAATGCTTCTGAACATTTAAAAAAGCATAATAGTACAAAAATTATACTTTTATATATCTCATAACCTTTTATTATAACAAATAGAATTGATACAATTATCATAATAATACATGTTATAATTCTATTATATATATAGTCTGTATCTGAATTTTCTTTGCTAATGTCTGTTACTTGAAATGTTCTTCCTGCATATACTCCTACTATATATAACATACATGCTGTTGCAAATGAATATGAGAATATTCCTGCATCAAAGGTTCCATTTATTCTTGTTACTATAATTGTAAAAAATAGTGAATTAAATGCATTTGCTGTTGCTCCTATTATATTCCATATTACATTTTTTCTTTGTATTTCTTTTTCCATTTTATCACTTTCTTTTATTTATTTTAAGAATACAAGGGCACAGTAATGTTATTGCCAAAGAAGTATTCCCACAAACGATGCCCCTACAATTTACAATTGATTTTTGGCTATATTATAAAATAAATCTAAATATTTTCTAGCTATTTTCTCACTATTATACTCATCAAAGATAACTTTTTGAGCTTTTTTAGTTTGAATTTCTTCTATTTTTTCTACCCATTCTTTTTCGTCTGTTGGATTTTGGACATATACGCACTTTCCTTGTGTCACCTCTGGTAATGAGGTACAATTTGTTGTTATTACTTTTGCACCTAAGTTCATTGCCTCTATTGGTGGCATGCCAAACCCTTCAAATATACTAGGAAATAAGAATACATTACTATTTTTAATTAGTGAATTTCTTTCACTATTTGAAACAAAATTAGTTATAATAATATTCTCTTCTATTCCCATTTGATTTATTGTTTCTATTAGTTTTTCTTTATTTGGTCCACCTACTCCTGAAATCACTAATTTATTTGGTATTTTTAAATTATTTTCTTTTATATATTTAATCATTTTAATTAATGAAGTTAAATTTTTATGTTTATGCATAGAAGATACTGTATAATAATACTCATTTTCTCTTATATTATATTTTTCTTTTAATAAACTAAAATCTTCCATTTCATTATTGTTTAAAATAACTGGATTATATATTACTTCTACATTGTTTCTATGTTTAAAGTTGTTCATTATATCTTGTTTTGTATAATTTGTTATTGCTACTATTTTGTTAGAACATAATATAGCTCTTTGCCAGCCAAACTTAAACCATATATTTTCTAGCTTTGAAAAATATTCTGGATAATGATATGCTTGAATATCATGAATTGTTGTTACATTTTTTATTTTTTTGCACTTATATACAGGCATTTCATATACTGGGAAAAAGCAAAAATTTATATTGTTTCTTTTTAGTACATTATATTGGAATAAGTTTTGCCATATTAAATGTGCTTTTACATTAAATGCTTTTGTATTACAAGTAACGAATGTGAATTTCTCGCTTTTAAAATATTTAGTTAAATATTCTCTATTGTCTTTTGCTAAAAATAGTACATATTCATTATCATCTTCTAATTTAGCAAAGCCATCTAATAGGTTTTTAGCATATGATTCTACTCCTCCTGATTTTTGTGGTTTAAGCCATGTTAAATCTATTCCTATTCTCATTATTTTATTTCTCCTTGTTTTTTTTCTAATTCCTCTACCTTTTTCTTCAATATTGAAATTTCTTGAATAAGTAAAGTGTTCTTTCTATTTTCTTTTGATATTAATATGTTAAGGTTAAATACTAAATAAAAAGAAAGAAATATAGCAATACAAAATATCATATTTACACTTACTTCAAAACCTAACATTTTAGATATATTTTCAATTGAGTTTGGTATTGCAATTGCAACAATTAGTATTAACCCTGTAATTATCCAAAATACTGAGAAAGAAACTTGTAATTTTTTATTTTTTATTGCTCTTAATACAACAAAAATATATAAAACTGTAATAACTATTAATGCTATTCTTAATGATAATTGCATTTCTTATTTCCTCCCTTTCTTTTTTAAATTAATACTATCTATTATTATTGCTAAAACTACTTTTATCATATAGTCTGCACTTTTCCAAAAGCGTATTGATGAAGTTCCTCCTTGCCTTTCATTCATACTTACTGGAACTTCCTTTATTTTATAATTTTTACATAACATGCATACTGTTGATTCTGGTTCGGGATATTCTGTAGGATATTCCTTTGCAAATTCTTCTATTATATTTTTGTCCACTGCCCTAAATCCTGATGTTGGATCTGTTATTCTTTTATGTGTACATACTTTTATAAAGAGAGAAATAATATTACTTCCAAACCTTCTCATAAATGTTGATTGAAATTCACTAGCACTTTTATCTAAGTATCTAGTTCCTATTACCATATTAGCTTGTCCTTCTATAATTGG
The DNA here is from genome assembly GCA_950096965.1 of uncultured Clostridiaceae bacterium. Taxonomy (GTDB): domain Bacteria; phylum Bacillota; class Clostridia; order TANB77; family CAG-508; genus UMGS1663. The sequence continues at coordinate 16,483 of CATNCV010000022.1, forward strand.
AGTGCAAATATTGGGCACATAATTTACATCATGTTGACCATCACCATCAAATTGTATTGCTATATCATATCCATTTTGATATGCATATTTATATCCTGTTTGAACTGCTCCACCTATTCCTAAATTATTTATTAAATTAATATGATTTAAATTATTTTCTTGTAATATTTTTAGGGTATTATCTTTTGAGCCATCATTTATTACTACAAAATCTATTTCATTGCTAAATTCTTTAATTTTATTACAAGTATTTAATATATTTTCTTCTTCGTTATATGCTGGTATTATTAGTAGAGTTTTTGGCATTTTTATTTTCCCCCTTACTATTTTTCCTTTCTTTTACCTTGTTTATTATTATTGTTACTAAATATGTTACATGAATTAATACAGCTAAGTTCACTGCTATATATGATGATATAGCATACCTATCAATTAGTGCTCCTAATACTGAATTCATTAAAACATTAAGGAAACTATATGCATATAGTATAATAAGTATCTCATATATCCTCATTTTTTTATTTTCTACTTTTTTTACTCTTAATACTATATATTTAATGAAGGTAATAATTAATAATATTGGAGCCATTAATAAGAATATTTTAAATGTCAATATTGCTAATCTTGATACTTTTAACATATATGCATTAATAAATTTTATCTGTCTATTTATGCCATTATAGTTTTCTATATATTGTTCGTAATGTTCTGGAACGTTTAGATTATTTTTCATATCTTTATAAATGTTATATCCAATATAGTCATTTTCGTATGTTCCATATAAGCTTAACTCTTTTGTTACATATGCTCCTATTCCTACTGTTTTTGCTTTATATACACCTATTGTAGTAAGGTAATTATTAAAGTAGCCTACTAATATAGATTTTGGATTTTCAAAAAAAGTTTTTGTTAAAAATCCTACTGCCTCACCAACAGATATATTTTCATTTTTTAAGTATATAACTTTAATTTGTGTATTATTTTCTCTTTGTACATATGGTGTACATTCTATTAATGCGAAGTTTTTATATTGTTCTGATTTATTGTCTATAATCTCTATTATTTTTTCTTTATCTTGCTCACTTATTTTTTCATTATTTTCTATACTTTCTCTTGTATACTCTTCTTCTGGTACTCTATAATATTCTGACATTCCTGCAATAATTTGATTACTAAAAAAACCCTTTGATGTTCTACTCTCATCAACATTAGTTACATGTTTTTCTACAATAATATTCCATACACTTAAACTTAAAAATAGTACAATTATACATGTTGCTAATGATATAATTCTTTGTATTATATTTTTTAAGTTAAAGTTTTTTATAATTGAAAGTATTACACTTATAATAATTGGTGCCATTATTGTTAGTACATATGGTTGTTTTAAGTGCCACATAAATGCTACAGATAAAGCCAAATATATTGTATATATTATATATTTTACTTTATTTTCATTAAAATTCACTTCTATCCATTTCCATGAAAAATATGCTCCAACTATACATGCTGTCATTGCAATAAATTCAGTTAATATTGTATGATAATAACCATATATTAATGGATTTAAAATTATTAAGAAAATAGCTAATATTGCAAAAAGTACTTTTACTGCATTATTTAGTTTAAATTTCTCATTTAAGTATTTGTATATGAAATACGTAATTACCATTACTATTGCATATGCAATAAACATTCCTATTTGCAATGATATTACATTTTTGCCAATTAACATAGTTAATATTTTTATTATTAAAGGAAATACTAAACCTCTGGCTGTATCCCAATTAGCAAATTCTCCTCCTCTTTTTATTAATGTAGAAAGCCAACAATAATGTGATGAATCTACACATATAACAATATTATAACTAAAAAATATTATTGTTAATGCTATTAATGTTAGCATTATTAATATTGATTTTATATTCTTTTTCATTTTCGTATCTCCCTTAATTTTCTTCTTATTTTTTTAGCAGCTCTCCAAAATATTGTAGCTCTTAGTCTTTCATATGTTCTTATTAATTTTCCATAATTTGCTTCAAATGTTTCTAGTTTATAACCTTGGTTTTCTTTTTGCATATTTAATATTGGATAAGTATTTGCAATTTCTACTACACCTTTTTTTATATTACTAGTATATATTTCTTTGTACTCATTTTGCATTTGCTGTGTACTTTTAATACTATATTTTTCTAAATTTTCTTTCTTTTTGTTATAATCTTTTTTATCATTTAATATTGTATTGATTTTTTTGTATATCTCACTTGTATTTGTTTTTAAGTCTATAATCCAACCTAAATCATCTTTTTGTATCCTTTCGGCTACTGCTCCGATATCAAATGATATAACAGGTATTTTTGCCATAAAGGCTTCTGTTAATGTGTATGAATATGTTTCTGGTATTGGAGAAAATATACATACTAATTTTATATTATTTTTTACTAATAAATTAGGTAATTCTTCTCTTTCATATTTTCCATGATATATATAATTGCTTTTATTTTTCATTAGCATTTTATCTTGTGTACTACCAAATAGATGAATCCTTATATTATCATGTTTGTTTTGTATCATGTCTTTTAATATTTTACTACCTTTATGTGGAACCATTACTCCTACAAAGGCTATATTACTTATTTTATCATCATCATTTTCATTTTTGCTCACTTTTATAATATTCACACCATGTTCTATTACATCAATATTTAAGTTCTTGTATTCTTCTAAATACCTGTCTTTAGTATTTTCTGATGGAACTATAATTTTATCAAATTTCTTAAGTACATTTCCACATACTTTTTTCCAGTTATTTAGTATATTGTTATTTATTCCATATATTCTATTTAAGCATTTTTTGCAATCTCTTTTTTCATTTATTTTGCAATATTTTTCTTCATATATCATATTTATTGAAGGGCACAACATATACATATCATGTAAAGATATTATTGAATATGTATCATATTTTTTTGCAATATCTATTACATCAAAAGTTTGATATAAAAAATGATGTACATGTAATATATCAAACTTGTATGCTTCAAATAATTTTTCTATTATCTCTTTATACGAATTATTAGTATATACAGTTTGTCCAAAATCTTTAATTTGTGTTTTAATACTATATATTTTTCTTCCATAGTTGTTTGTATATAAGTATACATCTATTGTAGAAAAATCTAAACTATTTGGTGCTACAACAAAGCAAGCCATATCTTCTTTAACTTTGTTTATAATATCTTTTAAATGAAGTGATGTTCCTCCTGTCATATCCATATTTTCTTGCCATTCATTTATTAGAAATAATATTCTTTTCTTACTATGAATTGCTATATTTATTGCTATATTATCTTGAATTTCTCTATATGGATTTCTTATTATAAAATTATCTGTTTTTTGTACATATATAGGATATTTAGCTTTTAATAGTTTCATGTGACTCTTTACTAGCTCTGTTCTACTTTTAGACATGTTTTCTTTTTTGAAAGATTGTGTACCTTTATGATATATAAATGTATTATCACAAAGTACATTTGTATATCCATAGTCTAGAGCTCTGTAACAAAAGTCATTTTCTTCTCCATATCCTTTTTCAAATGTCACATCATCAAATATGCCTATTTCTTCTATCACATCCCTTTTTATATACATACAATATCCATTTCCTGTTGTTACTTCTGGATATCTATTTTTCGAACATTTTTCTACTAGATCTGCAAATTCCTGAGCTGTAAAACCTTCTGGAATTTGATTGTCTACTCCAAAATTTGGCACTGAAAATATTGTTCCATTATTTGTAAAAGGTGTTGCTGTTGCAATATATTGGCTTGAATATGCACATTCTTGTATTTTTTCAATCCACTTTTTTGTTACTTCTGTGTCACTATTTAATAGAATGACATCATTTTTAGAATATTTCATCCCTCTATTTACAGTTTTTACAAAACCAACATTTTCATCATTTTCTAATACTATTATGTTTTTATCAGAATGTTCTTTTGCATATTTTTCTAACATTGGCATTATTTTTTCATCTGGACTTTTATCATTTATTAATAATAATGTATGTTCATGTAAGTTTGTATATTTCAGTATGCTTTTTATACATTCTTCTGTATATTCATATGCATTATATATTGGTACAACAATGTCAACCTTTTTCATATTTTTTCATTTCCTTTCATTTTTGTTTATTACAGTGAAGCACGTAATTTAATAAATTCCTACATATATTCCTAACAAATTAGTTCTTGCAGTCTTAACCTAAAATAGTGCCCTACATTCCTATAATATTAAAAGATAAGCCTGTATCTTTTTTGCTTAAATTCGGGCTGAAAAACTTATCTCCTATTTCATATTGCGTTTTCCATTTTTTCAAAAATTCTTCTTCATTTTGTTTTTCTATATCTAATAAGCCTTTAACTTTTATTGATATGTTTGGATTTAATACTATTTGCTTTTGTTTTTCTATTTGTTTTAAACAAAAGTCTATACTTACATTTAATCCTTCTTCTTTATCATCAAACATATTTACTTCTTCATATGCTTTTTTTGAAATCATTGCATATTTTATATATGTACATGTAACATTATGTATTATTAATAACCTTTGCATATATGTTCCAATATTTTTAGGTGCATTTTTGTATATAAAATCTCCTATTCCATTCATTCCTAGTATTATTCCTGAATGCTCTACTAAATTTTGCTCATTATATAATTTTGTTCCTACTACCGCAACATTTTTATCTTGGCATATTCCTAGTAAATCTTGTATGTAATCCTCTTTATCTATTAGTAATAAATTCTTATCAAATATAATAAAATATTCGCCATTAGTACTTTTTACAGCTTTATTATATGTTTCAAATTTATTTGTAGTTGGTTTAATGTTATTTTCTAATCCTAATATATTTTCTTCACTTATTGAAATTACTTCATAATTTTTGTATGTAGATTTTTCTACTTCTTTTAATATCTCTTTCGCTTTTCTTTCTTCTAAACCTTCTATATCTAGTATTATACTTACTTTTTGGTTTTCTTTTACTTTATATTTTACTTCATAACTTCCTGGTGTTAAACCATCTAGAACTTCTACATCAGTATTATTCATTCTTTTTATATGGTCTTTTATTACTTTTTTTCCAACTTCAAATGCATATGGTTTTGAATCTGAATTTCCTGCTGTTGAGTTTTGGTGTACTCTCCAGTGATATAAAACTTTTGGTATATGTACTATATTTTTCGTTTCTTCTGATGCTCTTGCTACTATATCAAAATCTTGGCTTCCATCATATTCACTTCTAAAACCTCCTAGTTTGTCCATTAGCTCTTTTTTAAAGATACTAAAATGACATATATAGTTTGCACTATTTAAAGTATATGGTGAAAATTCTGGTTTAAAAAATACTCCATATCTTTGTTTATTTTCATTTTCTATTCTATCTTCATCTGTATATATAAACTGAGCATTTGGGTTTTCATTTATAGTTTTTACTATTTCATATAAAGAAAATTCTGGTAAAAAATCATCATGGTCTAGCAGTCCTATATAATCCCCTGTTACTAATTTAAGAGCTTCATTTGTGTTTCCAGAAATTCCTTTATTTTCTCCTATAATTGAATACTTAATTCTAGTATCATTCATATATTTATTTACATATGTAATTGGTTTAGGGCTTCCATCTGCCATGCAAAGTTCCCAATTCTGATATATTTGTTTTTGTAAGCTACATATTAGTTCATCAAGGAATTTTTCTGGAGTATTATATAATGGCACTATTATACTTATTTTAGGTGCTATTTTAAATTTAGTTTCTCGCATCTTTTTTAATTCTTTTTTCGATGGCTCATTTTGCTTTATCCATTTTTCATATTTTACTTGTTCTGGAGTTTTATTTCCTTTTATTTTAAAATAAATTTTTTTAGCAAATTCTCTTCTTTTAGAATTTATAGGTAATATTTTTTCCAAATTCATTTGCTAGTTTCCTCTCTTTTATTTATTATTTTCTTGTACTTTATTTTCTAATACTTTTATATATTCATTTTGTTTCATATCGTTTTCTTTGTATGCTTTATTTTGTATTTTTAATACTTCATAGTCATATACTATTTCATACATTTTTCTATTAATTTTAT
>CATNCV010000023.1 GCA_950096965.1 uncultured Clostridiaceae bacterium
AGACGCCACACAGGAGCGCAAGCAGTCAAAGCGATAGAAACCCTCCGCAATGCCGGAATACGCAATCTGTCATGCGACCTCATATACGGACTGCCAGGTCAGACTCTCGAAGGATGGAAAAGCAATTCTATTTTTCACAAATAAGTTTTCGACATTTTTCTATATTTTATTTATTGATATTTAGAATTATTCAATGTCTTACACATAAGCGGTTACTAGTCAAAATTAACGTTATACCCCAAAAGTGACAAATACCCCATTAGTGACAGATACCCCAAAAGGAAACGTCCCCAATGGGAACGTTATCTTATTATATATGTAAAAATATCTGTTGCTAACTTTATTGAATTATGTCTTATCAATTCATCTTCTACTATTACATAGTTGTTTTTTATTATTTTTACACCCATTTTTTTTATTTCTTCTTTTTGTTTTTCTGTTAAATTTATTTGGTCTTTTTGCTCTAGGCTTGAGTATTTTTCTATTATATCTTTATCTATTTTTCCGTTGTTTACTACTACTGCATTTATTTTTTTGTTTCCTAAATGTTTATTTAATACTTGTATGTGGTCTGATATTGTATATCCTTCTGTTTCTCCTGGTTGTGTCATCATATTACATGTATACATTAGTTTTGCTTTTGATTCATCTATTGCTTTTATTACTTCTTTACTTATTAGGTTTGGTATTATACTTGTATATAAGCTTCCCATACTAAATATTATTAAGTCTGCTTCTTTTAGCTCATCTATGACTCTTTGACATATTACTGGCTTTTCTTTATAGAATACTTCTTCTATTTTCTTCTCTGCTTCTGTTATATTGTGTTCTCCTTCTATTATAGTGCCATCTTCCATTTTTCCCATTAGTGTTACATTGTCTTCTGTTAGTGGTAATACTTTTCCTTTTAAGTTTAATACCTTTCCTACTGCTTCTATTCCATCTGACATATTGCCTGTTATATTAGTTATTGCTGTTAATAGTAGGTTCCCTACTGTATGTCCATTTAATTCACTATTTGTTTCAAACCTATAGTTTAATACTTTTTCTACTAATGGTTCTATTTCTGCAAGTGATACTAATACTCTTCTTACATCTCCAACTGCTGGAATGTTGAATTCTTTTCTTAGCCTTCCTGTACTTTTTCCATCATCTGAAACTGATACTACTGCTGTTATATTTAGTGGAAAATTTTTAAGTCCTCTTAGTAATGTTGAAAGACCTGTTCCTCCACCTAATATAACTACTTTTTTGTTTTCCATACCTATACCTTCTTTTTTATGTATTTTATATAATTATATTATATGATATGATACATTTTATGTTTCTACCATATAAATTGTGTGTTTGTTCTATATAGATTATAACGCTCTCTTGCAAGTACAGTTAAATATTTAGCTTTTAATATTTTTATATCCATATCTATTTGCTTATAGCTATCTGTATTTTTATCATATTGTTTCAATTTACCTTTTATTATATCGTCTGTTTCATAATTTACAGATGCATTTACTATACAGTTATAGCATTTTTGATAAGGCTTTGGATAATAATGTATTTCTCTATTTTCTGGCATTTCTACTGTTCCATCATCTTTTTTTATCATATAGTCTCCTACTATTGTTTGCCTTTCAAAGTCTACTATATTATAGCCTGCTGCCTTACATTTTTCTTCTTTGGCTATTTCTGCTACTCCTAATATTTTGTCTTGCTTATTTACTAATTCTTTGCAACCTGGTAGATGTGCTATTATATTCCCATTTTCGTTTGTTAACATATATATTGATTCATTTGTTACTACTTCTTCATTTTTATTGTTTGTTATTATACAGTAGTTATTAAAGAATTTTGCTTTTATTGGCATTCCTTGCATAAATACTGCTATTGATATATTGTTTAATAGTTTTTCCCAATCACTTTCTGTAAAAATTGGCATTTGAAATTCATATGTTCCTGCTGAACCTGCATTGTAGTTTGCAATTGCTGATATTAGGTTGGTTTCTATTGACTTCCTTATTACACTCATTCTGTGCTCATTAAATGTTGAACCTTCTGACAAAGGGTCATTATTGTTTCCAAAATTAAATATTTCATTATTTCCTACATCTACTGCAAAGTTTGTTATTCTGTTTCCATTTGAGTCAATAGCGTCAGATTGCCTAATATTACCTATATTCTCTTCTACCCATTTACTAAATTCTTTTGCTTTTACATAGTATTCTACTGCACTATTATTATATAAATGACCATCTATAGTCATAGTCTCAGCATATCTTAGTTCTGTCACATCTGAGTCTTTTAATAGTTTTCCTTCATCTGATACTTCTTCTTTTTTATTATTTTTATAATAAAAATATTTGTTTTCTCCATTTTCCTTATATATTTTTTGATTTTTATATTTTGTATATTCATAGTTTGTTGGTTTACTTGCTTCTCCTGCATCATTAACTGTTATTAATTGTTCTGTTAAAATTTCTTTTTCTATATATATATCATCATATTTTATTTTTGTTGGATAGTTTATTGTTGTATTTCCTCTTCTATATGTAACCCATTCTTCTTCCTGACCTAATAAATTATAATTTATTAGGTAACCTGACCTTGTAACATAGCCTTCTGTTTCATTTACTTTTCCATATATTGTTATACTATTATCTAAAGTATAGTTTACTATGAAATCTTTTAGACCTCTTTGATATCTACATGAATAATATATATATGGCTTTAAACCATATTGATATGCTCCATTTTGTTCAAGTTTATAGTTAAAATATTTTCCATATATATAATAACCATCATACATTGTATATACTATTGCTGGAATATATTCTTTTAATGTATCTTTATCATAACCACTTGCCCCCATTGCTGTTGCTAATGAAGTATAAAATGTATTTATTGATGCCTCTATATCTCTTATTTTTGAGTCACTTATACTTGAATACTTATTGTTTATAGTATTTAGTTGGAATGCTTTCATTGCGTCATATGTCGCATCTTGAAGTTTTTTACTATACCCAGTTTGAATATATATTGTATCTATTTGTGCTTGTATGTATTCACCAATTACTAGCGATATTGGCAAAATAATTATAATAAATATTATTGCTAAATGTTGTAGTTTCATTTTCGCTTTCCTTTCTTAAATTTGTAGGGGGATTTTAAGCGCCTGCTCTTTCTACGAAATTGCTTAAATAAATATTTTTTAGCACGCCTTTGTAGCTTGCTGGCAATTATACTAAAGTATAACTTATTTCTAACTCGCTGTTTCTTGAAGAACTAAGAAAAAAGTTGCCCCTATAACATGTATTCTAAAAATGGATTTTTCCTATAATAAAATAAAAGTTAGATATTAGAAATTAGAAAACTAAAATTTCCAACCTCTAATATCTAACTTCTAACTCCTTAATTATTTATTTTTACTTCCATTTACACTAACTATTCCAGCATTTTGTGCTGCTATTTGGTATGTATCATTTCCTGCTATTTGATAGAAAAAGTTTTTTAGTATTTGTGATATTGTTCTATTTGTATTTCTTACTGTTGTGCTAACCATATCCCCTTCTTTTAATGTTATTCTACCATCATTTTCTAGCTTTTCTAATACTTGACTTGTGTATAAATTATAGTATAGGTTCTCACCTATTTTTGTCATTTCTGCTTGTGTAGTTTTAACTCCAGGATTTTCATCTAATATTTTAATTTCTACATCTACATCAAAGGAATTTCCTGTTGAGGCTATAGTTTGCATGTATTTTTCGTAGTCATTTAGTGTTAGTTTTCCTGTTGACCTTACATTGTCTACAAAGTCTGTTGTTGCCGTTTGTACTGCGAGTTGCGCCACATCATCTGTTCTTTCTGACATTGCCATTAATGGAAATATAAACATTAATACTGCTGCTAAAAATATTGCTACAATTGTTATTAAACTATCTCCCATTTTTTTCCTCCTTTATTAATTTATTATATGTGTAAATACTATCATTCTTTTTGTTTTTTCCTTTGTTAAACTACTTATTGTTGTGTCATTTGTTTGTGTACTTTTATATTTATATTCCTCTATTGTTTCAACAAATTTGTCGTTTTCATACTTTTTTATAAATCCGCCTAATCCTAATGGACTATCTGAATAATTCTTATATGTTACACCATTATTTGGGTTCTTATATTCTGTTCCATTTAAAAAGCAGTCTATGTTTTCTTTTACTTTATCTTCACTACCTGTCCATGGTTCATGTCTTAATGTTTCTTCGTCTATATCAAATGAAAATATTTTAGTATCTAAATTTTCTTTCCCATATTTTGCTTTCATTAATTTTTCATATGAATATACTTCCCAATTTCTATCTGATACTGTTTGATAAACAGTTAAGTATTTCCAGTCACCTATAAAATTTCCAGTGGTATAATCATATTTTGCTTCTTTAAATACAACTGTATAGTTTTCTTTATAATATTTATATAATGTTGGTATTATTGTTTCTAAACCAACTATTCTATTTTGTGCTGCTTTACCTTTTACATCTGTATATGTATAATAGTTGGTTTCATCTTTCGTGTAAAGTATGGCATCAGATACCCTTTTTACACTATTTAATGAAACCATTGCTACTGTTAATGCTATTACAAATATAAAAACTGCAAATGCCATAATTAAAGCACGTGTTGCATTTTCCATAATTTTTTCCTTATTCTTTTTTTAATTATTCTGCATCTTTTATTTCTATTGACTCTATTAATTTAGTATTTTTGTTAAATTTTGCTGTAACATCATAGCGACTTCCATTTTTTAATTTATTTCTAATATCTAATATGTCAGCTTGTGATGTTTTATTTGTATCACTACCATATGTTATTTTTATTGCATTTTCCTCATCTGCTGCATTGCTTGATTTTACTGTGTCACATAATGTTCTTATATCTGTTCCTCTTTTGTTAGTTCCTATGTATGATTCAAATTTTGAGTTAAATGCGTCTATTTGTTCTTGATCTAAGTTTGCTGATGTTAATGCGTTTTTTGCATTGTTAAATACCATCATCCCTAACCCTATAATTAATATTGATAATAAAATTGCACCTGCTATAATTAATGCTTTTGATGCGTTCTCCATAATTTTTTCCTCCCTTTTCTTTTGATATATATTTTTTAAAATTTAATAACTAAATTTGTTCAAATAACATATATTTTATATTATTTGTTTTTTTATGATATTCTTTTTTTGTACATTTAAAACTCATTACTGCATAGTTTTTTATAAATTCTTCAGAGCCTAACTTTTGTATTTTTTCCATTGGAAATATATTTTCAGATTCTAAAAACTTTACTTCTATTTTTATTGATGTAGTATCATTCTCAATGTACATATTATTATCATTTGTTTTTATTCCATTTTTTTCATTGTTATCTACTGCTTTATTTATTATTGTTATAAGTGATGTTCCTAATATTTCTCCTTCTGTAAATACTTCATATTCATGGTTTAGTTTTTGTGTTCTAAGCTCAGTTGTTCTATATAAATTGTAGTTATATGCAACAGCTGCTAGTATTATTAATATTATAATACTCATTATTATTAAAAACTTTTTCATCTTACATGTTCCTTTTTATTATAACATTATTATCTATTTTTTGCAAATGTAAATTATTACTTTTTTACATATTTTTAGTACTTTTTATTTACTTTATAGTAGTTTTATTTCTACATATGTAACCCTTCCTGTTATATGGCTAATTACTATATTATTTATATAATAATATTTTGTTTGATTATTCCCAGTCATATTATTTTCTTGCATAAAATTTGTAAGTTCTTTTTCTGTCCATTTCTCTAAATTTCTGTTTTTATTTGTTCCTTCTTCCAAATTTATTTGCACATAATATGTACTTTCATTTTTCTTTTTACTTTGAGTTTTATCAGTTAGTTCATATTCTATATTATTTTTTTGTGCTAAGTTTGCAAGTGTTACTATATCATGTGTTGTTATTTTTATTATTTCATTTTGATTTGTCTCACTATTAAAGCTTTTGCCTTCATATTTTAAAAATTGTGCATTAAATTCTGATATTTGCTTTTTTTGTATTTCAGTGGTTATTTCTCTACTAAAACCTCCAAAGGATTTGAATAGAACTACACCAACAGATACTATCATTAAACCTAGTAATACACTTGCTGTTATTATTAAAGCTTTTGAGGCGTTTTCCATCTGTTTCCTCCCTTTCCAAGTTTTAGTTTGTTGGAGGTCTAATGTCAGAGTTCGAAATTTAGGGTACTTTCGTAGAAAGCTTGGCCTACTAATAGTCTACCCTACACTACTATTTTCTGACTTCTTTCCTTAATTTTCTTTAAATATCATTTTTGTTATTCTTTTAGATATATTATCATATTCAAATTTTGTAGCTTTAAATGTTTTGCTTTTTAGTGTTGTTAGTGCTGAATTATAACCTAAATATTCATATATCTGATTTTGTATTTTTTGTTTTTCTTCTTTAGATGTAATATTGGCTTGTTTAAATAGTTCTTCTAGTTCTTTTGACCTTAAGCCTGATAACGAAGGAATTGTTTTTCCTGCTACTGTTTGTTTTTTAAAATAATTAATTTTATCTTGTAAATATTTTGTTTTTTCATTTATATTATTTGAGTTATATTTTGTATTTTTCTCAATTATTTTTTCCTTGTTGTATGCTTCTATAGTTTTTGAAAAAGTAACTTCAATATCTAATTTTGCATAACCTTGCTCTTTTGATTGTCTTTCGTTATAGTCTGCTACTTTGTTTGCTAATGATAATATATCACTTCCATATAAGTTGTTTCTATAATATACATCATATTGTTTATTAAATTCTATTACTTGTTCTATGGCTTCTTCATCGTTTTTTGCATTCATTGTTTCTGTTAGATTGTTATATGCCATTACTAGTAGGGATATTACCATTATTGCAATTAAAATACTTCCTGCCATTATTAAGGCTTTTGATGCATTTTCCATTTTTTCTCCTTACTAGAAGTTGGAACTTTGATGTTAGAGGTTGGAACTTTTAAGAATTCCTTCAAAGAATTTACCCTATATTCCAACTTCCAACTTCTAACTTTCATTTTTAACTTGTCATTCCTTTAAATGATGTTGTCATACTTGTTAGACCTATAAATACTAGTGGTATAATTAAATATCCTACAAATAATAATACCATTGGTGTAAATCCTATTGCTTTACCTATCATTCCTTTTCTTAATATTAGTCTTTCATTTGATTCTTTTCTTTTTGCTTGATAATAATCTCTTTCTGTATCTAGTTCATCAAATGCGTCTTTTATTGGTATTTTTTCTACTGCTGCTTGAAGGCTTTCTATTATTCTGATAAAGTCATTATATGTAACATCTTCTTTCATAGCTTCTAATGCTTCCCAAGGTCCTGCTTCATAATTGTTTATACATTTGCTTAATGGGTCTTTAAATATGTTTGCATATCTTTCTAACCATTCTAATATTATTTCTACGTTTACCCTTTCTATTCTCATAAGCATTAGTATTATTGTTTGGAATTGCATTACTTCATCTTCCATTTCAAGAGTTCTCATTTTAGCCTGGAATATTAACATTAGCATTGGTGAGTTATACGCTATCATAGCAAGTACCATTGCTCCTAGCACTTCTGCCCAGCCTAAATATTCACTATTTATTATTGCTATTTTTTTCATTATTCTCTCGGCTGCTATTTCTCTATCTCCGTCTGTACTGTCTATATAGTCTTTATTCACTCTGCCTCTTTCCATGTCTTTTATTATATCTGCTTGTTCCAAATCGCTTTTATCTTTAAACTTTTTTATATATTCATTATCTGAAGCTGTAACTTCCATTGCTTTTCGTTTATCTTTTTCTGCCATTTCACCTATAATGTCATATGTTACTGTTGGCTCTGTATATACATTATTTATTGTTATAGTATGTAACTGGTCAAATAAGAATACTGATACTATAAATGTAATTACGCAAAGTACTATTCTATTTATATATATCCATTCTATTTTTTGTTTACTTGCTGCATTTTTCATAAGAGTTTTTATTTTTCTACTCTCTTTTGTTCCATCTTTTGGTACAAATAAGTTTACGAATTTTTTTATAATTTTTATTCTATATAATTTCTCTTGCCATGGATTTTCTGTGTTTTTTGTATCCATTGCAGTTGAACCATTATCTTTTAATTTTCTTGTTAGTATATAACATATAAATGTTGCAAGTAGTATTAGTATTTGCACTAACATTCCATTTTTTCCATTATAAAAACCTTCTACAAAGCTAAATTGAGATATAGCCCAATTTTTTATTGGTTCTAAACATAACATAGGCACTATTGCTATTACTGATAAACTTTGAAATACATAGTCTAGTTTATCTCTTTTTAGTATTTCTAGTTGCATTTCTTGTGTTATGTTGTTTAAGTTTTTTAAGTATAATGATGCTCCATCTACTTTTCTATCACCAAATTCTTTTGTTAAGTAAGATACTCCTGCAAATTCTTTTAAATAACTATTTGGTGCTACATCATAATATTTTTCTAGTTCTGATTCTGGATCATCTGATATTAATACTTCATATATTTTTTCTGCTTGCCTTGACATTTCTGGGTTGTCATCATCTTGCGCTGTTTGGTATATTGCTTCTTCTACCATGTTAAATTCATGATAAGCATGTCTTATTTCTGTAAAGAAATTTATTTGCTGTTTTAATAAGTTGTTGTCTATTTTATCTACCATTCCATCTATGAATGTGTCTAACATAAATATTTCAAAAATTAGCAGCATACTCATTAATAACATATTATTTTTAGTTAGTACTATTATTGCTATTGTTATTGGTATTACTATTAAAAATGTTCTTGTTAATATTTTAGCTGCTTGTAGTCTTGTTAAATATTCATCATCTATATTTATTATTTCTAGTCTTCTTCTTAATTTTAGTATATATCTTTTTATAAAAGGTGTTTTTAAGTAAAATAGATATAACTTTTGATACATAATTTCTGAAGAAAATTTTGATTTTTTTGTTCCTTGTTGTAAACTTGTTATATATTTTCTTTCTTTGTTATTTTTTTGAAGAAGTACATATGCTATTACTATTATTGCAAATAGACCTGCTACTCCGCATTAGTAAATATTTCATCATTTGGGTATCCACTTTACTTTTCACCTCATTTCATATTGTAGCCTAGAAGCTAGTGGTTGGATTTTTAGGTAATTTCTTCGAAGACTTACCCTATTATTTCAACTTCTAACTTCTAACTTTCAACTTCTGTTTTTGTTTTTCTTCCGCGTTTTTTTGTTTCTGTTTTTTGTGCTTTTTCTGTTTCTTCTTCAAATTGTTTTACTTTTGTGTTCCAGTGTTTTTGTACAAATTTTGCAAACTCTTCTGCATCTGTTTCGTCCATATTGTTTATCATTTCTTTTATGTTTGCATCTGATATTTTATTTGTTAATATATATTCTCCATCATGATATTCTAATATATTTACATGTTTATATAATTCTCTATTTGTTGATTTTGTGAAGTAATATGTAGCATTGTCCATAAATTTGTCTAGTTTACCTTCTAGTGTTTTTTCTTTTCTATGTTCAAATGTGTATTCATTTTTATCTTCAACTGGTATACATTCTGTAACTCTTTCTACATATCTTTTCCCCTTAAAGTTTTTTGCTAAGTGTATGTCAAAGTTTAATACTGAAACTACTTGTTCTTCTGCGGTTTTTTCATCTTTGAATACTCCTGCTCTTAACATTGAGTTACGTAGCGCTGTTACTAAGTCTGGAAATGTTTTTGCATGGTGAGTAAATAATGTAAATTTAGATGCAACTTGGGCTGATTGTATCATCCAAGATGCTACGGGGTCTGTTGCAACCTCTCCGAATTATATTTACTGAACCATCAGTTTTCTTTTGAACGTCCAAACAATCTTGCCCTGATATTGTTTCTGTTTCACGCATTGATAGTATGTTTCTTGTTGGGTATATTCTTCTTAAGTGAAGCTCGAATGCTGTTTCAGTAATACGAAGGTTCATTGTTTCGTATATGTTTTCTATCATTCCCATTAGTAATGTTGTTTTTCCGGCAACCTTGTTCACCAGTAATTGATGTTATTCTTGCCCCTTTTACTAAGTATTTTAATAATTCTATTGATTCATCTGCTCCTGGTTCTTTTTTAAACCATTGCTCTAATGTTGAACGTTTTACGTCAAATTTTCTTACGAAAAATGCCCATGTTTCTGACATACTTGGTCTTACTACTACAACACGAGAACCATCTTTCATTTCATTTATTTTGAAACCATTTGTATCTGATAATTGACCTGGGTTGTTATATTTATATATGTTTTGACATACTCTTTTAAGTTCTGCCTCTGTTCCAAATGAAAGGAATGCTAAACGAATTGATTTACCTTGGAACATTATCCAAATACTATCACAAGCTCTAGGCACTTTGTGTTCTATTACTTGTCCTAAATAGTCACTATCTGCTTGTGCTACTTGGCTTAAAAAGCTTTCAGGTAGTCCTGATACACCACCTGATATACCATCTATGTTCATATCTCTTATTTCATCTATACTGCTATATCCTTTATAGTGTTGGTATATTCTTTGTACTACTACATTTAATTTATCCTGAAATGACAATACAAAGTTTTCTTTTTCAAATATATCGCTTATTTCTTCTTCTGTTATTACATAAGAAGGTTTTGCTTCTCCTGCAACATATTTTAATTTTGCTAAATCATATTTTTTAATTATTTCTGTTAAGGCTTCATATCCAAATTCTTGTTTATACATATATAGTATAATATCAAATTTGTCTGCTGCTGTTAGTAATGATGGTATGTCAAATGATATTGCTTTTGATACATTTATTTCTGTTACACCATATTCTTTTGCCAATAAATCATATATCAATTCTTTAACATATTTTTTATCATTTACATCACCATATGTACAACCTTTTAGAGCCTTTTTAAGTTCATACTTTTTACTTTTTCTTCTTTTTAGTTCTTCTTCTGAAAGCCCTATATCATAAAGGTTTATTTTTGTTATTTCATCTAGCCTTTTTTTTACGAATGCTGTCATTTTTTCAATAGTATATGTTTTGTCGTCAATTTGTACTTGGGCTTCTACTTTTTCATCTTGCTTTTTCTTTAATCTAAGTGCAATAATAATACCTGCACCTATTAATAAGATGACTATCATTATGATGTTAAATGTATTCATTTATAGGCTCCTTTCTTTTGCTCTTCCTTGTTTTGTTAATGACTTAAGGCACATCTTTTCTCAAGTTTATGACTTATACAAAATAAAGATATGTCTCTGGTTTTCTTACATTATTTATGAGTACATGCCTTTTCTTAGGGGCATTACTTTCATATTTAGTTACATTCTAATTTGCAATTCTTGTAATTTATATATTAATGTTTTTGTCATTCTTGATACTTCTTGTATAAATGTCTGGTTTCTGTCTCCTTCATCTGCATTTCTTAATCTTAAGAAAAACTCTACTACTTTTGCTTCTGAGCATCCCTCAAAAAATAGTGTATTATATGGGATTGCCAAAATATCTTGTTTCAATCTTAAGTATCTTGAAATATTCTTTATGTTATATTTTGAAAATTTATCATATCTTCCTATATTTAATAAAATATTATTATTTTTAAAGAAACTATTTTCCCCTCTTAATTCATTAATTTTATTTATTATTTGTAATTTTTGTGTTACATTTATAATTATTACATCTGCTATTTCTAAAATTCTATTTGCTTCTTCCTCATCCATTTTCTTAGAAACATCTACAAATACTAAGTCATAATTTCTGTTTGCTACATTTAATATTTCAGGATATATTTTGGCATATTCTAAATATTCATTATAGACCTTTGTTTTAGGAGCACCTAAAATATCTAGTCTATCATTAAAAATTGCTTTACTGTAATTAGATACTATATTAGGAGTTGTTTTATTACTCTTTATTATTTTTACCAATCCTTCTATTCCTGATTCTATTCCTACTACTTCTTTTTCTTGTCCACTTTTCTTTGTAAATAGTTCTGAAGGCTCAGTAGGCCAATAACAATTTTCTAATGTTTGATCTTTAAAATTTGTACTTACATTTAAAATTCTATAATTATGTTCTATTGCCATATATGTTGTTAGTGCTACCATCGATAAAGTTTGTCCTGTTTCTCTTTTTTCATCACTCCAAAATGCAATTATAGCCATTTTATACTCCTTTTTCTATCTTTTTAAATATTTTTCTTAAAGTTGGGTAATTTTCTTCCCCTATTATTTGGTTTGTAATATATAATAATCCTTCTTTATATTGACTTGTTAATCCTTTAAGTTTTATTTTTGCTACCCTTTGATTTTTATATATAACTGTTTGGTCTCCTAATTCAAATGGCATATATATTATTTCATTTTCCCAGTTTATATTGCTTCCAGATGATAAATAATTTATATACTCATTTTCAGCTTTTTTTGCTTCTTTTGAAAATAGAACCTTTGTTGCTGATATTATACTTTTAACTCCACTTATTGATTCTATCCCTCTTCTTATAGAATACATATCAAATGATGTTACAAAATATATTTTTTCACAAGTTTCTATTTCATAACTTATTACTGTTTCTGTCATATCTACATCTATTAATGCTATATCATAAACAAGTTCATTTTGTTCTGGTATTCCAAGATATGACTTTATACTTTCAATACTTTTAAAGCCTACTGCAACATCAATTCCTTCATATTCAGTTATATATGTTTTTGAAGGTTCTATAGTTGGAACAATATACCTTGCCTTTCCGAGTAATTGTTCCATCTATTAGTAATACCTTTTTTCCCATTTCTACTAAAATTTTAGATATGTATAATATAAAATCTGTTTTGTCATATGCCCCAATGAATCCTATTTTTTTCATTAACTTCCTCCATTAACTAGTAAAATAATTTTAATTATTCTTCATTTAATGCATCTAAGTAACTTTGTCTTTCTGTTCTTGCTTTATTTATTTCTTCTTGTACTTTACTTTCAACATTAGTTTGACCTTGTTCAGAATATGAGTTTAAATTATTTACTATATTTCCTCTTATTGTATTTACATTACTATTATATCTTGTAAATAACTCATTTTTAGCTACTGTTACAATATTAGGGTCTGCTGTCATTAATTCTACAACTTTATCACTTGGTAAATATGTTGGTATTACCTCTTCTTGTAATCCTGGTTCAACATATGTTGTTGCATATAGTTTAGCTCCAGTAGCCCAATATGCTTCTACTATTGCATTGCTCATTAATAAAATTTCTTCTTCTGCTACATTTACTTTTATAGTATTTAATGAATCTACACCATTTACTGTTGGTATATCTACTTTTTTCTTAGACACAACAATATAATCTGTTCCATTTGGTAGTCTTAAACGAATATCTATGTAATCACCACTTTTTATTTGTGTTGGAAGTTCTACCATGTTATATTCTTGTATTCTTACATCAGCTGTTGTTTGCTCTTCTTTTTTAATTACCATATTGTCTGTAAGTATAGTTCCTTGTTTTAAATCTATTTTAGATATTGTAGTTTCTGATAAGTCATCTATATTCATAACATTACTAGGAATAGAGTCTTTTAGTGCATCTACCCTTTTTAAATTAGATAAATCTACTTTTCCTCCTGATTTTATATCTTCTGAAACTATATATACTTTTTGTATTCTTGCATTTTGTGCATCCATTTGTCTATTTATTTTGCTTAATTGCATTACTAATATTGCTATTATACTTCCTGTTATTAATAATGTAACTAAAACACCTATTAGTAAATAATTATTAGCCTTTCTTTGCATTGGGTTCATTGCCATCTCTATATTCCTCCTTATTTTTTACAAAATACTATTACTTATTTTATTTTACTACAAAAAAAAAATTAAAACAACAAAAACGCTATATTGTAACAGAAAAATAATGTTTTTGTAACGAAATCGTAACATTATTTTTAAATTTTCTACAGTTCTTACTTAAAATAGTATACTTCCTATAATATAAAAAAACAGAATACATTTAAAACTTTAATTTTTTTAAGTTATCGACTTTGTAAAGTTTTAAATATATTCCATTTCTTTCCTATTCTATTTTATATATTCACTTGGATTTAAATATTTATTATCTTTTAATATTTCAAAATGAAGGTGTGGTTCATCTGCTATTTCAAACACTGCTGTATTTCCTATTGTTCCTATTGTTTGGCCTTGTTTTACTTTTTCTTCCTCTTTTATAAATTCTGCAGTTAGAAGGTTTGCATATACAGATACATATCCATTATCATGTTCTATTACTACTGTAATTCCATACCTTGGATCATTTTTTATGAATTTCACCTTTCCATCGCTTGATGCTTTTACTATACTTGCTTTTTCTGCTTTTATATCTATTCCATTATGTGTTACCCATTCTTTTAAGGTATTTGAATATACTAAATTTTCATTTGCATACTCTACCATCACTTCACCTTCTACTGGCTTTATAAATGTTGGGTCTGCCTTTTTTTCTGGTTCTTTCGTGATATTTTCTGTACTTTGTGTATTCTCATTTTTCTCTTGTTTTGGCGTAGCTGTTACTTCATTTACTTTTTTATCATTTTCTTTAGTTTCTTGTTTTTCTATGTTCGTAGTATTTATTGCTATTTTATTAGTTTCTTGGCTTTCTTTAGTCATTTCATTTACGTTTTTGCCTATAGAACTGCTTGCTTCAGATGACTGTTCATTTTGTGCTAATGAAAGTTCTGTTATTTTTGCTTTAACATCTTCTGAACCGTGAATCATTTGAAAGTATTTTGCTATATGCTATATACGTAATAGTAAATGCCAATATTGCAATTATAACTACCGCTACTGAAATATACACTAGTTTTTTTGTTTCCATTTCTTCATTAATTGGTCTTCCTCTCCTATTGTTTCTCATTATAACTCCTCCTTGTTCTATGGTATGTAAATACATTACCTTTTTTTATTTAGTTAGAGTATTTCCTTTTTTGTTAATTTTATACATGGATATCAGAAGTCAGATATCAAAAATTGCATATTTTTTTAAATTTTAGAGTAATTCACTTCTAAAAACTTCTTTTATAATTTTACTTTATAACATTTTTCTGACTTCTAATATTACATATTTGTAATTTCTACTCCAGTATAAAAGTGTTTAATAATTTCTTCATAGTTACTTCCTGTTTTTGCCATACTATCTGCTCCTGTTTGGCTCATTCCTACGCCATGGCCATAACCTATAACTTCAAATTTTACATTTTCATTATCTATGCTTATTTTAAAATTTGCTGACTTCAAATTAAGTAGTGTTCTTACTTCTACACCACTTAGTTCTAAATTTCCTATTTTTAGTTTTTTTATTCTATTTCCATCTGTATATTCTAAAACTTTTATACATTCTGGGTCATTAAAGTCAATTTGAAAGTTACTATGTTTTTCTTTTACTTTATCTATAAAAGTTTGTTTTGTCAAAACAACTTCTGAATGATATTGGGAATATGCTTCTTCACCAGATGTGGCTACTGCTTGTAGATATGGGTAGCCTGTTCCTCCCCATACATTTGCTGTAGTTTCTGTCATTCCTCCACTATTCGAATGAAAAAATGCATTTATTGGTTCATTTTCATATGTTATTATTTTACCTTGTGTACTATTTACCGCTTCTACAATTTTATCCCAATTGCTTTGTCTTAAAGGCTCGTCCCATTTTGAAAGCCTATCTTCTTTGCTTATCCAAGCTTGGCAACATGTTGAATTATCGCATATATGTGCTCCTTCATGTTTTCCACTATTTGTTTTTATTTTATATATAGTATATGTTCTTGCAACAACAGCTTGTGCTTTTAATGCCTCTTTTTCGAAATTTGCTGGCATTTCTGCTGAGACTACTCCATACAAGTATTCATCTAAATTTATTTCTTCTATTTGTTTTGACCCATTATGTAGTAATTTAATTGTTTGATAATCTTTATAGTTATATGTATTTGGAGTTATTTCAATATTTGAAGTTATTTCTTTTGATACATTTTGTGAGTCATTTTTAGTAAATATTATTGGTATTCCAAAACATATAAAAACAAATATCAATATATATAATACCATTCTTTTCATTTTCTTTAGTTTTTCTCCTTTCAGGTATTTTAGACAATTTTCATTAACTCAAAAATAAATCAATCTCCTAGGGGGAGGCAGTTAATTTTTACAATTAAGCCATTTTAATTTTCATATGTTCTAATATTTTCTTTTCTATTCTAGAAACTTGTACTTGGCTTATTCCTAGTATCTTAGCCACTTGACTTTGTGTATTATTCTTGTAATATCTAAGCATTATAATTTGCTTATCTCTATCATTTAATGAATTAATTATTCCCCTTATACTAATTCTATTTGATATTTGTTCAGCCTCATCTACATCATTTTTTATTTTATCAATTATACTTATTGAACCTTCATCATTTGAATATGTATCCTCATAAATTGAAACTACAGGATTTAAGGAATCTAATGCAACTGCCACTTCTTCTTTTGAAATTTTTAGCTTTTTTGCCACTTCTAGTATGCTTATTTCTTGTCCTGTTTCTCTTAAATAATTTGTCTGTAATTCTCGTATCTTTATTGCTAATTCCTTTATTCCCCTACTTACTTTTACTGTTCCATCATCTCTTATAAATCTTTTTATTTCTCCTAATATATATGGAACTGCATATGTTGAAAGTTTTACATCAAATGAAGTATCAAATCTTTTTATCGCTTTTATAAAACCTATTGCTCCTATTTGGTATAAATCTTCTATTTCATATCCGCCTATCTTTAAACCTTTTTACTATACTCCATATAAGTCCATTATTTTCTTCTATTAGTTTTTGCATGATATCTTCATTTCCACTTTGAGCTTCTAATATATCTTTTGTATTGTTTTCATATAACATAAGTATCTCCTTTTTAGAAGTTGGAGGTTAGATATTAGAAGTTGGATTTTTAGCTAATTCCTTTAAAGTATTTACCATTTCTAATTTCTAACTTCCAACTTCTATTTTCAACTTCTGTATTTTTCATTTGTTTTTTATTTCATATTACTAATTTCATTTAATACTTCTGTTATTGTTTCTTCTTCTACCTCATCTTTTTTTATTACTTTTTTCATTATTACTTTTGTGCCTAAACCTATTATAGATTGAACTTCCATTTCATCCATAAAGTTTTCCATAATTGTAAATCCCATTCCTGACCTTTCTAGGTCTGGTTTAGATGTATACAATGGTCTTTTTGCCATTTCTATATTTTCTATTCCTTTGCCTGTATCTGAAATTTCTATTGTAATAGAATTTCCTACTAACTTGCATAATATTTTTACTATTCCTTCTTCATCTTCATATCCATGTACTATTGCATTTGTAACCGCTTCTGATACTGCTGTTTTTATATCTGCTAGTTCTTCTACTGTTGGGTCTAATTGTGCTGCAAATGCTGCAACACTAATACGTGCAAAAGCCTCGTTGTTTGATTTACTAACAAATTCCAATTTCATTTCATTTTCATAAATATTTTTCATTTTTGTATCCTTTCTATCTCGTTTTTAAGGCTCTACCTTATTTTTATTTATTTTCACATGATTAATTTATATCTAGAATTTTAGTCTCCAGCTTTTAACTTCCAATCTTTAACTTCTAATTGGACATATTTTTGTAATTCCACTCATATCAAAAATCTTTTTTAGTGGTGTACTCACATTTTCCATTTCTAAGCTTCCACCTAGCATATTTATAATTTTATATCTACCAAGTACCATTCCTATTCCTGCACTATCCATAAATGTAACATTATTAAAGTCAAGTACTACTTTTCTTGGCATATATTTAGTAATTTCATCATCAGCTCTTCTCCTTATTTTTTCTACCCCATGGTGATCGATTTCTTCTAGTAACTCCAGTATTAAAAGCTTGTCCTCTTTTATATATTTAGAATTCAATTTTTCTTCCTCCTTTTCTCTTTTGTTTTTATAATTATATATTAAATGGTATTTTTTTCCAATAGTAAAATTTAAGAAGTTTTGTCGTTTTATTAGAAGTTTCCGACAGGAATTTACTTTTTGCTTATTTTTTTCATTTTTGAATATTATTCCTATAATATCAAAAATGGCTTCGCCACGTTACGTGTTAAGTTGTTTGCTCCAAAGTAAGTAATATAAAAAAGACGGCTATTAGTCGTCTTTTTCTAAGTTTTCTAATATTATTCTGAACACTTCTGCTATACTCCATGCTTGTGAAATTGTTCCCCTTGCTTCATATGGTTTTACAGAGTCATATATTTCATGTATTCCTCCTACTGTTTTTCCTTGTTCAAATTCTTTTACAAATGTTTCTTTCACATTTTCTACAAATGATTTTAGTCTTTCTTCTAATTCTTTCTTTTTTGTTTTTGATTTTTCAGCTTGTATAATTTTTTTGAAACTATCATAGTAAATTCCTAGTAGCCAAGGCCAAGTTACACCTTGGTGGTAACTCATATCCCTTTTCATACTATCACCTTCATATTTTTCTATGTAGTTTTCTTCTCCTTTTGCTAATGTCTTTAGCCCATAATTATTTAATAATTTTTTTGTTACTGTTTCAAATATTTCTTTTGCTTCTTGAGAAGCTGAGTTCATTATTGGATATGTCAAACCTAAAGCAAATATTTGATTTGGCCTTATTTTACCATCTCCCAATACGTCATATAAACATTTTCTTCTTTTATTATAAAATTTTTCATTAAAGCTCTTTTTACATTTCTCTGCTAATCTTTTATATTTTTTACTTTTTTCTTCACTTTCAAATTTCTTACTTAAGTTTTCCATTATTTTCAAACTGTTATACCACATACTGTTAATTTCTACTGCTTTACCGTTCCTTGGTGTTACTACAAAATCACCTATTTTAGCATCCATCCATGTATTTTGCGTATTAGGTGTACCAGATGAAATTAAATAGTCTTCATCTAAGTATATATTATTGTCATCAATATCTATTTTTGTACAATATGCATCTATTATTTTTTCTAGCACTGGATATACTTCTTTTTCTATAAAATTAAAATCATTTGTATAGTTTATATATTTTTGTATTTGTTCAAATAGTAATAATGAACTATCTACACTATTATATAATGGTCTATTATCATATCCTGAATATCCATTTGGTACTAAGCCATATTTTATATCTCTTATCATTGTTAGTAATACTTCTTTTGCTATTTCATATCTTTTGGTTTTTAGAAGTAAACCTTCAAATGAAATTAATGTATCTCTTCCCCAGTCTAAAAACCATGGATAACCTGCAATTATTGTGTGAAGTTTAAATGATGGTCTGTATACTAAAAAGTTATCTGCTGCTATTATATAATTTTTTATTAGCTCTTTATTTTCATTTGTTTGTTCTATTTCAGAATTATATAGTATTTCACAAATTCTTGCTATTTCTTTACTTATTATTTGAAAACCATCTATTTCTTCTATGTTTTCTTCTAATGATGCTACAAATGTTATATCTTTTTGTTCATTAGGATTTATTTCTATTTCATATCTTCCTGGCACTACATGATTTTCTTCTGCTCTGAATCCTCTTTTTTCTTCTTCTATATAATACATATTTTTAAAACTATCATTTTCATGTTTTATATATTCGCCTTCTGATACATTTATATATATTGGTGTAGTAGATTGTTTATCTATTACTAATTTTAATTTTCGTTTATTTTGCCATTGGCTTAGTTCAAATTCATGATTATATGTATCTTTATGAAAGTCTCTAAAGTTTACTATTGGTGCTAATGTTAATTTTGATTTATCTTTTCCATTAAATATTCTGTATAATATTGTTACTGTATTTTTTCCATATTGCATACATATATATTTTCTTATTATTACATCTTTTATTTTATATGTATATATTGGTATATATTCTTTTTCAAAGCTCATTTGGTATTTATAACCTTGTGATATATAGTCTTTTCCTATATTAGTATAAATATCATGTTTTTCCCCTGCTATTTCTATACTTTCATCAACTTTTGCAAGTATTAAATTTCTTCTTGCTGGTGGTGAAAGTGGCGCTATTAATAGTCCATGGTATCTTCTTGTATTTGCTCCGAATTATAGTAGAGCTTGCATACCCACCTATTCCATTTGTTATTAACCATTCCTTTTGTATTCCTTCTTCTAATCCTATATTTTCATATTTCATTTGTATCTCCTTATATAGAGCTTGGAAGTTAGAGGTTAGAAATTAAATTTTAGAGTAATCCCTTCTAAGTACTCACCCTATATAAAATCTCCAACTTCCAACCTCCAACATCTACTTTATTAATGTTTTGGTTTTCTTGTGTTATTTTTATTTTTTAACCATTTATTTATTTTTTCTTTTGTATTTTGTTTTTTAGTATTTATTTTTTGTGACTTCATATTTTGTTGTTTTGTCTGTTTTCCTATATATTCTTCTCTTTGTATTTTTTCTTTCATTTTTTGTTCTCTTAAATTTTGAGTCTTTTTTTCACTTTGTTTTATAGAATCTATTCTATCTTGATATTTTTCGGCAAATTTACTAACTTTTTCATTTTTTATATGTTTTGTTTTGTTCATGTTTTGTTTTGGCATTGTTTTCTTTATTTTCTTCTTTGTGTCTTTTAGTCTTGAATTTAACATTACATATCTTGAATCATTTTCCATGTCTCTAAATTTCATATCTTCACATATTAGTTCTATTATTGATGAAGCAATTGCATCTGGATTATGTCTTATAAATTCTCCATCTATGTATGATAAGTTTCTTTGCAGTAAACGTACACCTTCTTCTTTAGCTTTTGATGTGTCTTGTTCCACTAAATCTTGACCTTGTCTATTATATTTTCTCACAAACTCTGGAACTATTTCTCCTGTATCATATATACAATAGTCTATTATTCCTTTTCCTGCATGTTCATTTATTGCTTTTATATGGTCTGATAGTGAATAGTTATCTGTTTGACCGTGCTTCTGTCATTATATTACTAATATATATTTTAAAACCTTTACTTTCTTTTACCGCTTTTGCCACCCCTTTTACTAAAAGGTTTGGTATTACATTTGTATAAAGGCTTCCTGGACCTATTATTATCGCATCTGCTTTTTGAATTGCTTCTATAACTCCTGGTGCTGGCATACAGTTAGATGGATTTATAAATATTCTGTTTATTTTGCTTACTTTATCATAAACTACTTCTGGTATTTTTTCTTTATTTTCAATAACTGTTCCATCTTCTAGTTCTGCACAAATACTTATTTCTTGTAGGGTTACTGGAAGTACTCTACCTGTCATATTTAGCACATTTTTACTTTGTTCTATTGAAGATGTAAAATCTCCATACATTTCTTTCATAGCTAATAGGTAAATGTCCCCAAATGACAATTCATTTAGCCTTCCAGAAGAAAATTTGTAGTTCAATATTCCATTCATTACTGCTTCATTATCAGATAATGCTACAAAACTATTTTTTATATCATCTAATGGCATAGTCTCTAGCATTTTTCTTGATGATGTTGCTGCCATTCCATAATCAGATATTGTAACTATTGCTGTAATATTATTTGTATAATTTTTTAACCCTTTTAAAACAGAGTCTAGACCTGCACCTCCACCTATTACTACTATGTTTGGTCCTTCATCATATACTTTTTTATTAAATATTAATGATTTTACATTTCCTTCTTTTGCTTCTTCTCTTGTATCTGTTCCTTGTACAAATAGTTCTAGTGTTCTTTTTTGTATAAATATTATACCTACAACTACAAATGTAAAACCTATTACGAAACTCATTATTATTTTTACTAATTCAATAAAGTGTAGTTCTTTTCCTATTAGTAAATTCATCATTCCATATGATGCTAAAGTTATTCCTACTAATATTAATAATATCCATCTTTTCATTTTTGAACTATTGCCAAACCATTTAAAAAAACCTTTCATTTTTTGTTCCTTTCCTCTTCTCGCTTATATATTCCAATTTA
>CATNCV010000024.1 GCA_950096965.1 uncultured Clostridiaceae bacterium
TGGTGGAATTAAAATTGTTTTAGATGTTGCTGATGTTATGAATATTGTAACTAGAAAAGATAAAAGAAATATGGGATTTGGTAAGTTTATTTTAAATGAATTAATTAATATTTCAAAAGAAGAAAACTGCACTAGTATTACACTAGAAGTAAATGAAAATAATAAACCTGCTATTCATTTATATGAACATTTTGGTTTTGAGCAAGTTGGCTTGAGAAAAAAATATTATGCTGGCCTAGATAATGCCATTTTAATGACGTTGAATTTATGATAAATATATCATGCTTAATTAATGTTGTAGAGGTTGCCACTTATCAAGTAGCCTACAAACAACTATAATAGATATTAAAAAATATTGGGGTTTTGATAAAGCTCTAGCCCCTATAATGTGTAAATAATATATTAAAGGAGAATAAACAAATGAAAAAAAATGAATTATCTTACAAAGATTTAAAAAGGATATGTAACCCAGATGTATTTAAGTTTGAGGACACCTCTGAGCTTGAAGGTATTGACTCTGGTATTGGTCAAGATAGAGGTATTAAAGCTTTAGAGTTTGGTGTTAATGTAGATGTTAAAGGTTATAACATCTATTTAGAAGGTCCTAGTGGTGTTGGTAAAACTATGTATGCCAAAAACTATTTAGATAAAATTTCTAAAAAGAAAAAAGTTCCTTCTGATTGGTGTTATATTTATAATTTTGAAAACCCTAATGAGCCTATTGCAGTTTCTCTTCCAGCAGGTCAAGGTAAAGAGTTTGAAGAAAATATGAATTTATTTATTAAAGATATTCGTAAGGATATTAAAAATACTTTTAATAATGATGATTTTGAAAAAGAGAAAACTTTAATTAAACAGGAATTTGAGGAAAAAAGGTCATACCTATTAGATAAATTAAATGAAGAATCTGAAAAACATGGTTTCCAAGTTAAATCTGCTCAAAATGGTATTTATATGATGCCTATTATTGATGGTAAAACAATTGAAGAGGAAGAATTTGAAAAATTAGATGATACTATAAAAAAACAATTTGAAGAAAAATCTGTACTTGTTCAAGAGCAAGTAATGGAAGTTATTGGTAAGATTAAAGAAATTGAGAGAGCTTCTGATAAAAAAATTGAAGAATGGCAAGCAAACATTGCCCTACTTACTGTTAATTCACATATTAATTACATTAAAAATAAATACAAAAGAAATAAGAAAATTAATAAATTCCTTACAGATGTTAAGCAAGATATATTAAAAAATATTTCAATTTTTGTAGGTGAAGAAGGTGCCCCAGGTGCTACTCAAGGTCCTGCTAAGGAACCACCTAAACCATGGCTTAACTACCGTGTTAACTTATTTGTAGATAATAGTAATTTAGAAGGTTCTCCAGTTATTATGGATTCAAATTATTCTTATCATAATATATTTGGTAAATTAGAGTACGAAAATTACTATGGTGCTTTAAAAACTGATTACACTATGTTAAAACCTGGTCTTCTTCATATTGCAAATGGTGGATACATTATATTTCAAGCTAAAGACCTAATTGCAAATGGAATTTGTTATGAAGCATTAAAAAAAGCTCTTCGTATTAAGGAAATTTCTATAGAAAATACAGCAGACCAACGTTCTTCAATGGTTATGGTTTCGCTAAAACCTGAACCTATTCCATTAGATGTTAAAGTTTTAGTTGTAGGAAATGATCAAATTTATCAAACACTTTTGGCTATGGATAGTGATTTTAGAAAACTATTTAAAATAAAAGTTGAATTTGAAGAAAACGCTCCTATTACAACTGAAAATGTAAATAAACTTGCAAAATTTATTCATGGTTTTTGTGAGCAAGAAGAACTTCCTCATTTAGATAAAGGTGCTGTTGCCAAAGTTGTAGAGTATGCTTCAAAAATTGCTGATGACAGAGATAAAATATCTACAAGGTTTACTGATATTGGTCAAGTTATTGGTGAAGCTGCCACTTGGGCTAAAATGGATAGAAAAAAAGTAGTAACATCAGAATATATTGATATTGCTTTAAAACAAAGGGTTGAAAGAGTTAAAAAATATGATTCTAGGTATATGGAAATGATTGATCAAAATACTCTTTTAATTGATACTAAAGGAGCAAGAAAAGGTCAAATTAATGGTTTAACAATAATGACAATTGGAGATTATACTTTTGGGAAACCTGTAAAAATAACTGCTAACACATATTTACGGTAAAACTGGTGTTGTTAATATAGAAAGAGAAGTTGAACTTTCAGGTTCTTCACATTCAAAAGGTGTGTTAATTCTAACTGGTTATTTGGGTGAAATGTTTGCACAAGAAGTTCCCCTATCTCTTACAGCAAGTATATGTTTTGAACAATTATATAATGGTGTAGATGGTGATAGTGCTTCAAGTACAGAGTTATATGCCATACTTTCAAGTTTGTCTGGAATACCAATTAATCAAACTTTAGCCGTAACTGGCTCTGTAAATCAAAAAGGCGAAATACAACCTATTGGTGGAGTCAATGATAAAATAGAAGGTTTTTACCAAGTTTGTAAATTACGTGGTTTAGATGGTTCTAATGGTGTTATAATCCCTATTCAAAATGTTAACAATTTGAGCCTTTCTGATGAAATAATTGAAGATGTAAAAAATGGTAAATTCCATATTTATGCTATTTCTACTATAGATGAAGGTATTGAAATATTAACTGGTGTACCTGCTGGAAAGAAAGATGCAAATGGAAAATTCCCTGCGGGTTCTATAAATTATTTGGTACAAGAAAAATTAAAGAAATATGCTAGTGTTAGCAAGGATTTGTAAAAAAATCAAAAACAGGAGTACTTACACTCCTGTTTTTATTTACAGATTATTTGTTTTATTTTTTATCCTATAATACACTCCCCATAAAATAGCTTATGGGATGCAAAGCAATAAAAATCACTTCAATATTCAATTTACTTATGTTCTTTTATTTTCTAAAGAAAAATATTTTGTAAAATCCTCTTTGTTTATACTTTTTTCTATACAAGAGTTTTTTTCTGTTAAGTACTTTTTAGGTACTGTATTATTTTTCTCTACTAAATATGGCCTAGTTGGGTAACGAATTACTACATTCTCCCCTTCTTTTATTGCATAAAAATTGAATGCTTCTATTTTGTACTTAGCAATTTCTTCTGTATTCCATGGTAAATATTGGGCATATACTCTTTTGTAAAAGTCTTTATTAAGATTTTCATCTACTAGCTTTATACTTTCTTGTATTTTTCGCCTAATACTATTTTTAAAATTCTGATATATAATAGCTTGGATTGCTACTAGTATCACCGCTATACATGTATAATGTGCCATTACAAAAGTAGCTATTGTTAATATAAAAAATATTATCATTGTACATTTTGGAATTTCCATTAACTTCTTGTTAAATTTCTTAAAAATTACTTTTTCTTTGCAAAAGACTAATAGTCTTATTATTATATAAGTTCCTATTGTTGCTATAATATAATTAGGTAGTAGTATTATTGTTTCTAAAATTAATGCCACCTCAAATAGTATAAGCATTGTATAACATACTATCTTTGGTATCCTATCTTCTTGCCGTAACCACTGTGTAACTCTTTCTAGCATATGTTCTACTTTCTTCATTTTCTTACCTCCTAAATTATTAGTTGTAATCGGCATGTTAAATTATGTAAATATTGTAACATTTTTTACTTTATTTTTCAATACTTCTAACTAAAAAAATTTATTACCATAACAATTAATATATATATTATTACTTTTATAAGACTACTATTTATTAATAAAAAATTATATGTAGGTATACCTATTTTATTAATTTTATCATATGTATTGGTAAGTTCTAGTATTTCTTCTATGTTAGCTATTTCATTTTCTTTTATATATTCTTTCATGTAATCTTCTGCTATGTATCTTGCTCTTGTCATTGCATCTGTTTCTAGGAGTGACCTAATTATATAGTATATTGCACTCATTAGAAATAAAATTATTATTTGTAGGTTATAGTTTGTAAAAACCTTACATATTGTAAGTATTATTGAAATAGCAAAATATAGTAAGTAGATGTTTGAATAGTAAAAATTGAAAAGTAGCATTCGTTTGCTTTGAGTAGAATGTATACATTCATGTGCTATTGTTTGAATTCTAGTATATGTATCTTTTATATTTGCTATAAATATAGTGTTTGAAATTGCCACATATAGACTTGTTTTGTTTTCTTTGTCTTCATTTTGTTTTATTGTAACTTTTTCATTTTTTAGTTTTTTTAAAATGCTTTTGCATATTTCTTCATTTTCTGGAAATCTACTTACTAATTCATCTAATTTTTTATTTTTTGCCACTTCCTTTATCTTTCTTATATTAACTCCTAATACTAAATATAATATTGCTATTGTTATTATACAAGCTGTTAAAATAAATATGTGTTCCATGTTCTTTCTCCTTTTCTATTTTGAAATAAATTGTAGAGGGCGTTATCTAATACCTCTATTCTTACTATAATTTTATAAAATATGGTATTTTATAGGTCAGCGAAAGCTATAGTGCCCATACATATAGCAATAAAGAGTATTTACCTCTCGTGCGAGCTCTGCTCGCCCCTACAATTTTGACTTAAAATAATGTACTTCCCTATAATATAAAAAAAGCCACAACTTTACTTTTTGTGACTTTTTTCGACATTTATAGTAATACATCTTGTACTGATTCTGCTATTATTTTATTTACATCTGCTATCATTACATTAAATTTTACTTCTAAATCGAAGTATTCTTTTATTTCTTTTTCTCCTATTAGTATTGTATACATTTCTTGAAGCTTTTTGTTCTTTTCCTCTCCTACTTCTTTTCCTTGAATAGCTAATACTTGTACATCATATCTTAACTTTTCAAATTCATCTATTTTTTGTTTTAGGTCTGGATTATTGTCTATTTTTTGTTTTGCCTCTTTGTATTGTTTATATTCTTCTGAATTTTTTATTTCACTTGCTAATTTGTTTGCTGTATCATAAACATTCATATTGTGCTCTCCTTTCATATCTTATTATTAATATTTTAATATCTTTTAGTCATAAATTTGCATATTATTTATATGCATTGATTCTATATTACTCTTCTATTTTAAATTTTCCAAATTTATATTACGCATTTAAAGTATTTCTTTAAACAGATAAATTTAGAAATCATCCTAAATTTAATTCCCAAAAGTGACAGATACCCCATTAGGAAACGTCCCCAATGGGAACTTTATGCATATGCATGTTTTGACTTAAACGCTAATAAATTTGTTATCTCACTATCAGTATTCTTAGCTTTTTTAGTCTTTTGTGCTTGTTCTTGCTCAATTTGCTTTGCTTGCTTTTCTGCCATTGTTTGACATATTGCCTTTTGATATACAAAGTGTGTGTCTTGTGCTATTTTGTTCCAATTATATTCTTGTTTTACTTTTGTTTTTGCATTTTTTGCAATACTACTACATAATTGATGATCATATAATAATGTTAATATCGAATCTGCTACCGAGTTTGAATTTCCTGCATAACTTTTCATTCCATTTACTTTATGCTCTACTATTTCATTTAATCCTCCTACATCTGATACTACTGTTGGAATTCCTGCTAGCATTGCTTCTAATGCTACTATTCCAAATGGCTCATATGTACTTGGAAATACTGCTATGTCACTACATTTGTACATTTTTTGCACTTGCTTCGAGTTTAAGTATCCTGTAAAGTATACTTTATTTCCTATTCCCATCCTATCTGCTTGTGCTTTTAGTTCATCTAACATTCCGCCTTTTCCTGCTATTATAAGTTTTGCATCATTATATCCATTTAATATTTTTGGCATAGCTGAAATTAAGTGTTGTATTCCTTTTTCATATACTAAACGACCCATATATAATATTATTTTTTCATTATCTAGAGCATATTGTCTTCTAAATTCGTAGTCACGTTCTATGCCATTAAAATTAGTTATATTTATTCCATTTGGTACTACATTTATTTTGTCAAATGGTAAACCAAATAAACTTTGTACATGTCCTTTCATAAAGTTACTATTTACTATAACTTCTGTTGATTCATATGTAAGCATCCACTCTGTATCATTTATATATCTTTGTGTTTCATCATGTATTCCAGTATTTCTTCCACTTTCTGTTGCATGTATGGTTGATATTATTGGAATTTTATATGCATGTTTTAATGTTTTTGCACTATTTGCTACTAACCAGTCATGTGCATGTATAACGTCAAATTTACCCTCTTTTGTAATTATTTCAGATGCTTTTGCCACCATATTAAAGTTTAATTGCATAATCCATTCTATAAAATTGTTGGCTTTTATCATATAATTATCAACTCTATATACTTTTACACCCTTATCATCTTCATAATATGGTGTATTTCCTTCTCTATAGGTTACTACTGTTACTTCATGGCCATCTTTTATTAATCTTTTAGATAGGTCATGTACTACCCTCGCAATTCCTCCTACTATTCTTGGTGGATATTCCCAAGTTAGCATTAATATTTTCATATTTTAATAGCTCCTTTCAGCTTTTGTTTTCTTTTGTTTTTAGTTAGAACTATTGTATACAACTTTTTGATAAATGTAAACATTTTTTGACATTTTTATATATTTTTTTATTAGTTATACCATTCACTAACATTTTATTTTCATATTAAAAGGATTATTGGTTAACTTCTTATTTTTTTCTGTTATGTAATTTTATATCTACTATAGTTTAGTGAATCATGAAAAATGAATAATGAATAGTGAATAATTCCAAATGTGATACTCTATTATTTTAGATTATTCATTCTTAATTATTTACTATTCATTATTAATTGCGACTTGTTAAAGTCTTACATTTGGAGCGTTTTAGGAGGTTATTTGCGAAAAATATGCCTATTTCTCATAGTGTTCCTCCCACATTTTGCTCAAAAAATAATTGGCTAATCAACTGTTGAAATTAGTATAACATATAAATAAAAAAATATAAAGCATTTTATTATTAATTTATCTTACTTAAAATTCTATAAATTATGATATTTTTTAGATAAATTCTTGGTAGAATATTTATAATTAGATAGTTTTATAGTATAATTATTTTTAGTAAAATTAGTTTTATTAAAATAAGTAAGGAAAGTGAGAAGTATGTTATCATTAAAACCAAGAGTTAGAGGTGGATTTTCTGATAGAACTAAAAAAGAACCCATCAATACAATAATTCAAAAAGATAATTTAGATGAACGAACAAGGAATAAGATAATTAATATAATTGATGTGATTATTGATAATTGCGATAAGGGATATAAACTTGATGAATTTTATAATTATATATACAAAACAGTCTTTTGCGTTACTAAAAATGAAATTCCTTATTATGATAGTGATAAAAGGCAAAACATAATTGATGGAATCAAGAAGGATTGGCAATATTATGATATTTTATCTTTTATTGAAGAAATTGTTATATGGTATAATAAATCTTTCTATCAAGATTTAACAGGAATATTTAATGAATTATTTGAAATAGAATGTGTAGGATATAGATTTGTTAATATGCAAATAACTGATATAATTAATGATGAAGAAATAAAAGAAATAGAAGAAGCATTAGATACTAAATATTCTGCTTGTAGCGAAAGCATAAATAAGGCATTAAACTTGCTTTATAATAGAGATAACCCTGATTATTCAAATTCAGTTAAAGAATCTATTTCTGCAATTGAAGCTATATGCAACATTATATTAGGTACAAATAATGCTACTTTAGGTGAGGCATTAAAAAGGCTAGAAAAAAATGGATTTGAAATACATAGTGCAATGAAAAATGCTTTTATTTCTTTGTATGGTTATACTTCTGATAAAAGCGGTATTAGACACAATAATGGTGTTGATGAAAATACTACATTTGAAGAAGCAAAATATATGCTAGTGTCTTGTTCTGCTTTTTTAAATTATCTAATTCAGATTTATGAAAAAAATAATTAGAGAACTGCATATAGATAGTTTTCACTAGCATTTTTCATTTAAAAATAATTCAGTCATTGATAAAATACATATTCCATATAACAAAAAACAGGCAACTATTTATTTTTAACTAGTTGCCTTTAATTAGTATTTTTTAAGTTATTATACTAATCTATTCTCCATAATTGGAATTTACCAGTAATTTCATTTACATCTTTAGTATCTCCATATATAATAGCACCTAAATATTCCAATTTATCATTTTCTTTTGAACTAATTGAAGTTACCAATTCATCATCAGTTCTAGTATCTAACATATCTTTTGGATAATCTGCAACTAATAAATTCGGATTATTTTTGGCTATATCTATTGCATTTTTAAGTTTACCAGCCTTTACTTTTGTTATAATAAAAGGGAACTGACTAATTCCTAAATGATTTACACCTGACTTATCTGTGATAATTGGTTTTCCCATAATTTCCTTATCTGAATATTTACCTATTGATATCGCAAGATGTCCTATTACATTAAGTGCAACAGATGGCTCAACATTACTAGCTATAATTCCTACAATTTTTTTATCTTCATAATTCATAATACATATATCTCCTTTATTTAATTATTTTTTTGTTTTATAAATAAAGGAGTAGAAACATTCTCAAGTACTTCTATTTTTGCCCATAATTCTCCACCATGCATGGTTCTTGGATATTTAAGCATTATATTCCTCCAATCCGTCATTTTTTTATTTACATAAATATTTTATCATATATTATCGTTTTTGTCTATAATTGTATTAGTTTCAATTTGTTTCTTTTCTTCTTCAATTGTTTGTTTCAATTCCTCTACTGTTGGTAAGTATAATTGATATTTTGATGTAAATATATTTTTATTGCCTTCTGGTAATGTAAATTCTACTACAACATCATTTTTCTCAGAACACAACAATATTCCAATAGGCTCATTTTCTCCTTCTACCATTTGAGTTCTTTTATAATAATTTACATACATCTGCATTTGTCCAACATCTTGATGAGTTAATCTTCCAGTTTTCAAATCTATTAATACAAAACATTTTGCTAATCTATTATAAAATACCAAATCTATATAAAAGTTTTCTCCACCTAAATTTATTCTTTGTTGTCTTGCTACAAAAGAAAATCCTTTTCCTAGCTCTAGTAGAAATTCCTGTAAATGTTCTATTAGCGCATTCTCTAAATCTTTTTCCAAATATCTTTTATTTTCTTTTAATCCTAAAAATTCTAATACAGTTGGATCTTTTACTAAATCATCTGGTTTTGTTATTTCGTGTCCTTTATTTGCAATTGCTAAAACTTCATCTTTTTCTTTACTAAGTGTTAATCGTTCAAATAGTAAAGATGCTTTTTGTCTATCTAATTCTCTTACAGACCATCTTGAATTGATACACTCATTATAATAAAATTTTCTCATAGTTTCATCTTTTATTTTTGATAATTCAATATAATGACTCCAACTTAATTCGTCAGACAGTGTCTGACAATTTTGAAACATTGTATAAAAAATTTTCATATTTTTAAGATTAGTTTGCGAATAACCTTTTCCAAATTCTTTTGTCAATCGTTCAGATAATTGCTTCAAAATTTGTTTTCCATAGTCTGCTCTGTGTTTTCCCTTTTGTTCTTCTTCTATAATTTGTCTGCCAACATCCCAAGCAGATTTTACCATTTCAAAATTTATATTTTTATATATGTTTATTCTTGCTTTTAATATAGTATTTCTTATATTATTGTAAAAATTTTCATCAATTCCATTTATTAACATATTGTCCATAATTTATCATCCTTTCAAATTCGTCAGACACCGTCTGACGAATTTAAGTATATCATAATTTTTCCATTTTTTCATTAAATTTACAAAATAGTTATAAATTATTTTATAAAGGGCTTGGGACTTAGTCCCAAATTTCGGATTTTGACTAGGGAGGAAAAATTCAGTGCTTGTTAGGAAATATATAGGAGTACAAAAATTATATTTAGCTTGAATTTTTCCTCTAACTTTTTCATTTTTGACTACTTATTACTGCACCTATTTTATAATTTTCTTTCTTTGATTTTGAAAAAGTTTTGTTATCTTTTACAGCAACTAATCTTATCAGGTTTTGTTTTTCTTTGTTCAATTTTATTTCAATTTCTTCCTCATTTTCATTCACATTTTTTGAAAATAATTCATAAAATTCTATCTCAAATTCTTGATTAAGTCTTGTAATATAATCATCTAATTGTTCTTGATTTATATTAACACTTGTCCTTATTTCTTTTTCTTCTTTGTTTACTTCAATAGGTACATAAACATCTGCTATTCCTAATGCAAAAAACTTGGTTAGTTGTTCAATATAACTACTTCTAAAATTTATTTTATCAATGTAAAATTCTCCGTTTCTTGTTCTTTAATAATGTCATTGTTTCAATAAATTTTGAAATAAATTCTTGCTTTTCTTCTTTTGATTTTTTATTCCATTCTTGCTTTAAAGTTTCATTTAATTTGTTATCTTTGATTAACTTTTCTCTTGCAATATCTCTATCAGCCATTAGTTGTTGTGGCGTAAATGACAGACTGTTTATATTCAATTTTTCATATCTTTTTGTTTCTAAAATATTTATTTTTTCTTCAATAATTTTATAATCTTCTGAAAAATCTTCTATCTCAACTATGCCACTCAAATAAGCTTTCTTTATTCTTTCTTTTTGCTTTTGTAATGTATCAATTTCTTGGTCTAACTTTTCTGTTTTTGTTTCTTTTTTGTCAGCTAGTATTGGTAAAAAATATTTCTTAACTGCCATATCATATTCTACTAACTCAAGAATAAATCTTTGTAAACATTCTTCAATTTTATCTTCTCTGTAATATGTCTTACAGTGTTCACAAGTATAGTACATATATTTTTTCTTTGTTCCTCCAGAGCCTTTACATTTCATTATTCTATTACATTTAGGACATTTTAGTTTTTGAAAAAATATATAAACTCTATCTCTCGTATAACTTCTTTGATTTTTCTCTTTTTGATATTGTGCCTCGTTCCACATAGCACGACTAATAATTGGCTCTACTACATTCATATAAACTAAAATATCTTTATTGTCTGATTTTCCTTTTTCGTAATCTCCCATATAGACTTTATTATCTATAATTTTCATAATCGTTGTATCTCTCCAATGTTTAGGATATAAGACTTTTTCTTTATTCAAAGTATTACTTATTTGTTGATAGCTTTTTCCCTCTAAATACATATTAAATATTCTAATTACTACATCTTTTGTAGTTTCATCAATTACAGTTTTCTTATTATTATCTTTTTTATAGCCTAATGGCACAATTCCGGGCAAATGCCCAGACTTAATTGCACCATTTAAGCCAAATTTTGTTCTTTCACTAACTATCTCTATTTCTAGTTGTGATAATACTGTTAGCATTCTTACAAAAAATCTTCCATTAGCTGAAGATGTGTTTACATCATCTTTATCACACACCAAATAAGTATTGTGTAATTCTAATTGTGATATAAGTTCTTCTAAATCACGAACTGAACGAGTAACTCTGTCTAGCTTATAAGCTACAATATAATTGATTTTTCCTTGTTTCATATCTGCTAACATTTCTTGAAATGCTGGTCTATTTTTCATATCTTTTGCACTTATTCCAGCATCTTCATACACCTTAAATACTTCATATTCTTTAAATTTACAAAGTTGTAATAACTTTTCTTTTTGTTCTATTAGACTAAAGCCGTTCTCTAACTTGATCTTCTGTACTAACTCTAATATAAATTCCTGCAATTTTCTTTTCTTCGTTCATTTTATAAATCTCTCCCTTCACTATTGAATGGAAAGGCACTTAAATAAATTTTAAGCACAAAAAAACTCTAAAATTAAAGTAGCCTTTCTATGTAGTCTTTTAAATGAGATAAAGGGTATTTATACCTTAAATCTCCCACATAAAAGTAATCACATTCATTAAAGAATAAAAATAACTTATCTTTAATAATTACTCTATGTGGTTCTACATACGCTAAGTTTGTATGTTCTACAATTCTTAAACAACCCTCAAATATCATTTCGTGTTCAAGTTTTATAGCATTCAAACTGCAAGCCCATTCAATTTTAGAGAGCAATTCTCTTTTAATCTTGTTTTTCTTCTTAACGATACTAATCATACCACACCATCCTTCCTTGTTCAAGATAAAGGCATTAAAAAAATCAACCTTTTACAGTTGATTTATCAATGTTTTCGTCTGGTGCGACGATTTTACTTAATGGAGCTACTGGGCAGAATCGAACTGCCGACCTACAGGTTACGAATCTGTTGCTCTACCAACTTAAGCTACAGTAGCATATTTGTGGTAGCTATTTTTTAGCTACCACTATTTTAATTATATTAGAAAAATCCTATTTTGAGTGTTTTCCTTTTCCTCTTTTTCTTGTATTTTCTTGTTCATAGTCATCATCAAATAGTTCATCTACTTTTGGTTTTCTATTCTCTTCTATTTGATCTATCTCTTCATAGTCTCCTTCATTTATATTGTCTTCATACATATAATCAACATTTGACTTATTATTTCCGTTTTACATATTTAACTATTAATAATATTATTAATACTAATATTATTAAAGCTATTACACCACAAATTAAAATATTCTTAATATCTAATCCGTTTTTTGTGCTTTGCATTTCTTGCTCTAATTTATTGGCTTTTATTTGATAGGTTACAACTTGTGTTCCATCTGCTGATGATACCATTATTGTTATTAGATGTTCACCATATTCCATTAAGTTTTCATTTCCAGATATTTCTATTATTGCTCCTTCTTCATTTGCAATTGCTTCTATTTCTAGTTTCTCTAAATCTCTAAAACTTACTTCATATTCAAATTTATCTGGTGAAAATCCTTTTAATTCTACATCTTTTATTTTTAATGATTGTAACCCTAATGTTGTTGCTTCTTTTTCATTTGTTAGTATTATTTTATATGTCTTTTTTGTTCCATCTTCTGCGGTTACTTCTACTGCTATTACATTTTCTCCTTCTACAATATTTGTATTTCCTTCTACTTTTACTGTAGATTTTGCATCTTCTGCTTCTGCTACTACTTTTATTTCTTTTTCTTTATATTCAGTTATTTTTGCTGTATATTGTAATACATCTGCACTAAATGCTGGTGATAATTCTACATTTTCTATACTTAATGTTTTCAAATTTGTATTATTTGATTTTTCTTCTTCTGGCTTTTTCTCTGTTATTAAATTATTTGCTACATATTTAATTTGTCCATTATATGTTACCCTATACCATACATAACCATTTACTTTCTCTGTTGATTTTCCTGTTAACTTTAATTCAGTTCCTTTTGCTACTTTTGTTGCACTGCTAGAAGTTGACCAACTTGAACGTAAGTTTATATCACCAGTAGCATATACAGTTTTGCTTACAGATGTGAATTTTGGTTCTGTTACTGTTGGCTTGTCATTTGTTCCACCATTATTTCCGCCTTGATTGTTTCCTGTATTGCCACCATCTGGTGGTTTTGGTGTTTCTTTTGCTTTTACAGTTATATTTATAGTTTTACTTCCTGTAACTTGATTGTAATCTAAAGTATCATCTACTACATCTGTTGCTGTTACAGTTATAGTTGCTGTTCCCTCTGCTTTTGCTGTTAATGTAATTCCTGGATCCATAGATTTTCCATCAACGAAAGTGTTTGTACTACTTACTGAAACAACATTTGGGTTTGATGACTTTACACTAAATTGTCCTGCACACCCTGATGTTGATATTGAAAGGTTTGTGGTTCCATTTGGTTCTAAGCTCGTAGATGCTGTTGCTGTGAAAGTTCCTGTTGCTTCAGCTTTACAACATAATAATAAAATTAATATTATTGTTGTTATCGTAATTATTAATAAATTTTTCTCTATTTTCTTCATATATTATGTTCTCCTTATAACTCTATATTAGCTATAGACATTATTTTATTTTTTATCATCATATAATCAATTGTACTTATATTTCCGTCTTTGCTTACATCTGCTGCTTGTAGGCTATAACCTGATAAAATATCTGTTTTCATTATATGGTTTTTAATCTTCATATAGTCTATTGTTTTTACTAATCCATCACCATTAATATCTCCCATCTTTACAACTGTATATGTTTGATTATCTATAGTCACTGTATAGCCAGTTCCAATATTTCCGCTATTAATAACTTCTCCACTTGCATTTTTTGCTGTTACCTGTTTACCATTATTTTTTTCTTTTATTGTCTCTACTGTTGTTTCTGGTTCACATATTAATTTATCATTTTCTAATTTAAATTTATTATTTGCTTCTTGTAGTTTTATATAATTTTGTGCGATATATCCTTGTCTTCCATCTGGTAGCTTTACTCTATCCCAAATATAACCATTTAAATTATATTGATTTTTTTCTATTCTTATTAATTGTTGCCCCGCATTTAGTAAAGTTACTGCTGTTTCATCTGTTCCTGGACCATTTCTTAAATATACTCCTGTAGTTGTTATTACATTTTCATTACAGTTTGTTATATCATCAATTTGTACTAAATACTGACTTGCTACATACCCTTTTCTTCCATCAGGCAATACCACTTTATCCCAATATGTTCCATTTGTTGCACTATTTGCTTTTTCTATTCTTAGTAGAGTATCTCCTCTATTTAATTCTACTATTATATTGTCATTTGTTGCACTACTTGCAGTACTTCTTACTCGTACACTATTTCCTTCTATTTTTACATTTTGTGTAACTATACTTTTTGCAATTGGTTCTCTACAAGGTATGCTTGGCATATTTTTGTATACAGGTATTCTAAATTCTATTGTATTTTCTATAAAACCTAAGTCTATATATGTATTTCTTGCTGTTCTTCCTTCTGTTAAACATACTGAAACATTTTGCATGTATTGATATGTAAATAAAGTATTATCACCAAGACAATCTACATCAAACTTTTGTAAGTATATTGTATCAGCACCTTCATTTATATAATCTTTTGCTAAAACTTTTGCACCTTCTTTTATAGAAATTTCAGGGTTTGTCCAACCTTTATCTTTTGCATGTTGCAAACCTTTTCTTATAACTTCATCATCTTTTTTTCCTGATGCTTTTATATTCATAAAATTGTAATATCCTACAAATCCAGGGTATTCTCCTGTAGCGGTAGAACCTGGTTTACTACCAGTTCCTTGTTCTTGCTTTAGCCTAGCTGCCAAATGATATGGACTTATTTCTGCTTCTTTAGCTGCTTCCATTATTATTTGTGCATAACTTTTTTCTAAAGTCCCTATACTTCCATCTGTTTTTCTATATGTATTTGTTTGCATATAACCCATATTTGCAATTATTTTTTGTACACCCTCAATTGTATGAATTTTCCCATTATATGATAAATTTTCAAATTGGAATATATATTCATCATTTATCCAGTTTCTAGGATCTATATAGTAAGATATAGCCGCTTCTGATGCACATCTCCACGAACTTCCACCGTACAGGGTTATTTCCACATACGCTACATCTCCATTCACTTGACTTATAATCTGGAACAACATTTCTTCCATGTACTTTTTCTTCTTCTATAAGTTTACTCCATTCAATATCAGTATAAAATATTGTAAATTTCCAATTAGGATGAGCTTTTTTCATTGCTTCTATTAGCTCTTTATATCCTGGATAATTCGCTATTTTATTTGCATCATATTCTTCATTTGATTGGTGATATATATCTCTATATAATATTGCTTGTGACTTATTTTCATTTATAAAATTTATTAATATATATGTTACTAAAGTTAGAATAGTTATTATAATTACTAATTTATTGCCTATAATTTTAGCCCTATTTTTCACTTTAATTCCTCCTTATTTTTTGACAATTTTCTACAATAGAAGTATATCATTAAGGTAAAATCAAGTCAATAAATTTGATTAAACTTACAAAAATGTAATATTTTAGTAATATAATGAATAAAAACAAAAGTGGCTTCGCCACTTTTGTTTTTGTGCTATATTAGCAACCTCTGCCACATCCACAACCAAAGTTAGTGAATAATAGTAAGAATATTATTATGAAGAATAATATTTCAGAGTCTCCATTACATCCACAGCCACCAAAAAAATTACTTAAAAATCCGCCATTATTGTTGCATCCACAACTGTTGTTACATCCACAGTTATTATTGCATCCGCAACCATCATTACATCCACAGTTTCTTATTTCTTCTTGCATGTTTAGCCCTCCCTTTTTTATTTTCATAGTTTTTCTATGATTATTATATAATATAGTATGCTTTTTTTGATTTTTGTGTTACAATTAAGTTAGTTCTTATGAGCAAAGTAAATTAAAGATAACTTATGTAATGGAGCAATGCAACATTGTACTT
The DNA here is from genome assembly GCA_950096965.1 of uncultured Clostridiaceae bacterium. Taxonomy (GTDB): domain Bacteria; phylum Bacillota; class Clostridia; order TANB77; family CAG-508; genus UMGS1663. The sequence goes on from CATNCV010000024.1 coordinate 16,411, forward strand.
CTTATAAAAGCATTTATCTACTATGGCTTATCTTTAATATTATAACAAGACAGAGGCTTCGCCTCTTGGACGAGCCATGCTCGCCTCTACAATATAAAATAAAAAATGTACAAATAATAAATGAAGGGATAAATATATGAAAAAAATTGAATTACTTTCTCCTGTTCGGAGATTTTGAATGTTTAAAAGCTGCTGTACAAAATGGTGCAGATAGCGTATATTTTGGAGCTGCTAATTTTAATGCTAGAGCTCAAGCTACTAATTTTGATTTAACTAATTTAAAAGAAGCTATTAGCTATGCTAAGCAAAGAGGTGTAAATACTCACCTTACCTTAAATACTTTAGTAAAAAACGAAGAATTTGAAGATGCTGTTGTACTTGCTGAAAAGGCTTATGAATTTGGAATTGATGCAATTATTGTTCAAGATTTAGGTTTGGCTAAAACTTTAATAGAAAACTTCCCAGATTTACCAATACATGCAAGTACTCAAATGACCATACATAATTTAGAAGGTGTACTTGAAGCAGAGAAACTAGGGTTCAAGCGTGTTGTACTTTCTAGAGAACTTTCATTAGAAGAAATTACATATATTTGTGCAAATTGTAATGTTGAAATTGAAACTTTTATACATGGTGCACTATGCATTTCATATTCAGGGCAGTGCTTATTTTCTAGTATGATTGGTGGAAGGTCTCGGAAACCGTGGTAGATGTGCTCAGCCATGTAGGCTTCCTTATAAACTTGAGGCATTACCTAATGGGAACTTCCCAAAAGTGACAGATACCTCAAAAGGAAACGTCCCTAATGGGAATGGTTACCTTCTAAGTACTAGAGACTTATGTGGTTTGGAGTTTATTCCTGATTTGATAAATAGCGGTGTTATGTGTTTTAAAATTGAAGGTAGAATGAAGTCTCCTGAGTATGTTGCTACTGTTACTAGAATTTATAGAAAGTATATTGATTTGGCTTTATCTGATAAGCCTTATGTTATTGATGAAATAGATAAAAAAGAACTTATACAAGTTTTTAACCGTGGTGGTTTTTCTCGGCGGACACCTTTCTAATACTGCTAATAAGGATTTGGTTTATTCTAAAAAACCTAATCATATGGGTATTTATATTGGTAATGTTTCTAATTTCAAACCTAATAAAGGGCACATTTTCTTTAACTTGACCGATTCTGTTTCTATTGGCGATACTATTAGCTTTGAAAATGAAGATACTAAGTATACAGTTTCTGAACTTATGATTAAAGGTAAAAATGTTACTACTGCTAATAAAAAGCAATTAGTGGAAATTGGTAGAATGAAGGGTAATATTCATATTGGTAATAGAATTTATAAACTTGCTAGTAAAGAGCTTTCTGAAAATAGCAAACTTTCATATAGTACAGAAAATAAGAAGGTTTCTCTTTCAGCATTTGTAGAAGTTAAAGAGAATCAACCTATAAAACTTACTGTTAGCACAAACTTTTGTGATAATGAGTTTTTTAATAATATAACTGTTCACCAAAAATCTAAAATAGTAGCTGTTAAGGCAAATTCTAGACCTATTGATGATGAGAGAATTAAAGCTCAAATTTGTAAAACTAACAATACTATTTTTAGATTTGAAGATGTTGAGGTGAATTTAGGAGATAATTTATTTATTCCTTCTATTAGTGTTTTAAATGAGCTTAGAAGAAATTGCTTAGAAGAAATTTTAAATATTTCTAATTCTAGGATTATCAGGAAAGGTAGAAATGTTAAATTAGGTTTATCTTCTTGTAATAAAAAAATAAGTACAAAAAATAGGAAGATTTCTCTTCTTCTTAATATTATAAATAAAGATATTAATTATTCTTTACTTAAAAATGTTGATAATGTGTATATACCTTTAAAATATTTTTCTAATAAGAAACTTGAAGATACTTTACATTCTATTTGTGATAATTTTAATGCTTATATTTATTTACCTACAGTTATAAAAGCTAATTACAAAAACCTTTTAAATAACATTATTTCAAATTCTATTGATAAGTTTAACATTAAAGGATTTGTTATTTCTAACATTTCTTCATGTATATTTATTAACAATTTGAAGGAAAAATATAGTGATAAATTTGAATATATTGCAAATTATACTTTAAATGTTTATAACAATTATACTGATAAAGTTCTTGAAAATTTAGGAATAAGCAAAATTACTTTATCTCCTGAACTTAATAGTTCTACTATCAATTCTATTTGTGAGCATAAGATTACAAGTACTGAATTAATTGTTTATGGAAGAACTCCTTTAATGACTTCTAACTACTGCTTGCTTGGAAGTACTAATAAATGTTACCCTACTTGTGGTAGTAAATGTAAGGAAGATGTTAAATACTATTTAAAAGATAGACTAGGCTTTAGTTTTAGAATTATACCTGATAGTATTCAAACAGTTACTACTATTTATAATAGTAAAATAACTTCTATAAATGGCTCTGACTTTAATGTTAATTCTTACAGGATTGATGTTATAGATGAAAGTATTGATGAAATAAATGATATTGTTAATGTTGTTTTGGAAGGTAATAGATTAGAGGGTAAAGATTATACTAATGGAAATTTGAATAGAGAGATTTAAAAAGAGGATAGAATATAAAAAAGTGTGTCAATTGACACACTTTTTTATATCTCCTTTTAGATTCTAAATTCAAAAATCTCCAATAAGTCCAATAAAAATTTTTCCATTTTCTATTTTCCATTGAAGAGAAGTTCTTGGGATTCTTCCTTTTTTCAAGCTAGTTCCTTTTTAAGTAATTTACCTGTTTCCTAACTTTTTTACGTCAGCCTCAAGTATATACTTTTCTTCGTTATAGCTGGCTGCTTCAATACATTGTTCAATATTGTCAGCTAATTTTCCTTCTCTCGGCAACATTCCCACAAATTCATTTTTGCAGTGTTCTTCCATGTTGATTTTTCCCATGCTGTTTGTTCCTCCTATTGGATTTCATATTAAATTAACGTTTACATTAATATTTTACCGCAATTTTATGTTAGCGTCAATGTTTTGCACTTAATTTTATTATTAACTCCATATCATCATCTTTTGCAGTTTTATTTTTTCTAATTGCTCCACACTTTTTACATTTGAATATTATTACATATCCCTTTTTGCTATCTATTTCTAATCCTATTGGTTCTAATGTTCCATGGCACTCTTCTAGCCTATCTCCTGGGTTTATATCTACGTGTTTTGAGTGTAAACAATGTGGGCAGTGGTTTCTACATGAGTAGCCTAATTTTTCTACTTTTTTTCCACAATTCTCACATATAAATTCTTCATCTATTTCTGTAAATTTACCTGCCATTTTTTATCCTTTCTGATACTTTAATTTTATAATTTAATATTTATGTAATAATGTATGAATGACTAGTAGTCGTCCGTGCTCCAACGAAATTGCTTACATAAATATATAAATTAGGATAATTTCTTCGAAGAGCAGACGACTACACTAACGCATAACTTATCTGTAACTCACTTTGCTCGAACAGCTAAGAAATAGTCGCCCCTACATCTATTTCTAATTTTGATTTATTATTAAAGGAGTGTCCCCAGCGTTCCGAAATCGGAACGAAAAGGACCGTCCCTAGCGTGCTACTCTTCAAATATACTATTTCCTAAAAATTCCTGTAATAATGAATTTTTTGGTATATCTTCAGTGTCTATTTGCTCAAAGTATTTTAGGAATTTGCATAGTCTTTTTGCTTCTGAGTATTCTTCGTCTTCTGGTGTTATTTGTTCGAATAATGAAATAGCATAGTTTCTTAAGGCATTTATTTCATATATTAGTGAGGTATTAAACATTACGTCTGCATCTTCTTGATATGGGAATATGTTTTTTACTTCTCCTGCTGTTATTGAGTTCCATGCTGATAATGTTTTTTTTGCATTATATCCTCTAAATTGATTGTCTCTTACTGTTCTTCTTATTATTCTTGTATCTGTTGTTGATATTCTGTTGTAGTAGTCTATGTTTAGTACTGTTAGTGCACTTATATATATTTTAAATTTTTGCGAGGTTGGTATTGATGGTGTTAGGTTGTCATTTAAGCAATGTATTCCTTCCATTACCAATACTTCATCTTCTTCTAGTTTCATTGTATTTCCTAAATACTCTTTGTGCCCTGTTTTGAAATTAAATGTTGGCATTTTTATTTCTTCGCCTTTTAAAAGCTTGCATAAGTCATCGTTTAATAGTTTTAAGTCTACTGCTTCTAATGCTTCAAAGTCTAACTTTCCATTTTCATCAAGTGGTGTCTCTTCTCTTTCTACAAAGTAATTATCTACGGAAATTGTTTTTGGTTTTATTCCATTTAGTCTAAGCTGTATTCCTAATCTTTTTGCAAATGTTGTTTTCCCTGAAGATGATGGTCCTGCTATTAATATTATTCTTTTTTCTTTATTTTTTGCCACTTGATCTGCTATTTGTGAAATTTTCTTTTCATGAAGTGCCTCTGATATTAGTATAAGTTCTTTTGCTTTTCCTTCACGTATTATTTTATTTATTTGGTCTATATTACATACACCTAATGCTTTATATATATCATCATATTCTTCTAATGTTCTTAGTAATTTTTTTGTTTCTTCATATGGCATTATTTTATTTGGTTCTTTTTTACTTGGATATCTTATTAAAAATCCATTACTATATTTCATTATATCAAATAGTTTTATAAAACCTGTTGATATTGGCATAACTCCAAAGAAATAGTTATAATATCCTTCACAGAAATATAAGGACATTTCATCTTTTTCTTTATTTTCTAATTGAGCTTTTCCTATAGTTGTATTTTCTTTTTTTAAAAACTCTATCGCTTTTTCTCTTGGCAATTCTCTTTTTTCTATTTTTAAATTTGCATCTATTATTTCTTGCATTTTTTTACGTACATTCTCTATCATTTCTTCAGTAGGTATAGTGTTTTTAAGTTCACATATCATGCTACTTTTTAATTGATAGTTTACTGTAAGCAATATTTCTGGATACAATTGTTTGAATGCCATAGACATTATAAATAAAAGCCCTCTTGTATAAATTCTTGCTCCATCTCTATTTGTTATATCTAATAATTCTATGTTATCATTATTTTGTAATTTGTAATTTAAATTTTTCACTTCATTATTGACCATACATGCAATAATATTATTGTCTTCTTGTATTTTTTCTTTAAAAGCATCTATTACTCTTTCATTTTCATTTATATCCACTTCCATATTTTTATATAC
>CATNCV010000025.1 GCA_950096965.1 uncultured Clostridiaceae bacterium
ATCATTGTTGTTAATACCATTACTATTGCTGAGTGTGAACTTGGCATCCCTCCTGCTCCTATTATTCTTTTGAAATTTAATTTCTTTGTTGCTATTAATTCCCATATTACTTTAAATGATTGTATACAAAACCATGTTAATAATGGTACTATTAGATATTTATATTGTTCATAAAAGTTCATTTTTTTCCCCTTTTTTTCCTTTTATTCCTCTGGCTTAAATTCTTCTTCTTTAAGCTCTCCTTCTTTTGAAAGTAGAATTGTTATTTTTCTTTCTGCACTTTCTAATATTTCATTACATTTCTTTGATAGTTTCATTCCTTCTTCGAATTTTACGAGTGATTCTTCTAAGCTTAAGTCTCCTTTTTCTAGTGTGTTTGCTATTTGTTCTAGCTTTTCCATTGTTTCTTCAAAGTTCATTTCTTCCATATACTTTCCTTTTTCTTTCATTTTTATTTTTTTATTTACATTTTATATTAAATTTTAGCTTGTAATGGTAATGTTGCATGTTTCCTCTTGTCTAATAAACTTCCCAAGTTCATATTCATTTTAGGGTAATTTTATAGAAAGAGTGGGCTTACCTAAGTCTCTCCCTACAACTTATATTATTTTATTTAATAATTATGAATTGTATTTCTATTCTAATTCATTTCTTTTTTTGTAAATGTACTATTTGATATATTTACATAGTAGAATGCTAATGCTTGTGTTGTTTCTGGGTCTCTTACTACTACTATGTTATTTCCTTCTGAGTCTGTTCCTTCGCTACTGAATTCTACATTTCCTGATTGTTTATAGTCTTTTTTTACTATTTCTATAGCTTTTTCTTCTTCAGTTTTTTTGTCACTTTCTGGTGCTTTATTTTCTTCTTGTTTATTGGATGTTATTTCGTTTTCTATTATTTCATTTTGCACTACTTCATTTTGTAGTGTATTGTCATCTACTATATTTGTTAGGTTATTGTTTTCTTGCATACTATTTATATTGTCAGTGTTTTCAGTAGTATTTGGTACTGCCTTTTTTACTTTGTCATATACTACTGCACATATTACTCCTGCTAGTATTATTAGAGCTATTATTATTATCCACATTGTTTTTTTCATTTTCTATCCTTTCTAAATTAGTTTGTTAGCATTTATAATTGTATTTAATATTTCTTAGTACAATTTCTTCGAAGCAACTTACGAGCTATGCTCGCCCCTACAATATTATAGGACAATTTGACTAATTTGGTTATATTATATTTTTATTAGTTGTTGTATGTATTATTTTCCATTTTATTATTCTATATTATTTTTGCATTGTTTTTTCCATCTGAGAATATTAGCTCTATTTCGTCTCCTACTTTTAGTGTTTTTGAGCTGTTTATTACTTTTCCCTTATGCTCTGTTACTGTGTAACCTCTGGTTAATGTTTTTAATGGGCTTAAGGCATCTAGCTTTGCTACTTTTTTTATCATTTGCGTTCTTTCGTCTTTTAGTTTGCTTTGCATTTTATATTCTATGTTTTTTACAATTTTATCTAATATCATGTATTGTTCATTTATTCTTTGCATAGGGTCTTTAAATACTTTACTTGCCATACATTTTTGATATCTTAAGTTTATTAGTTCTAGTTTTTTTAGTAGTGCATTTTTATATCTGCTTTTGTATGTTAAAAGTTTTTGATTTATATCTTCTATTCTTGGCACTGCTAGTTCTGCCGCTGCTGAAGGTGTTGGTGCTCTTAGGTCGCTAACGAAATCTGCTATTGTGAAGTCTGTTTCATGCCCTACTGCTGATATTACTGGAAGCTTTGAACCATATATTGCTCTTGCCACAATTTCTTCATTAAATGGCCATAGGTCTTCTAATGACCCTCCTCCTCTTGCTATTATTATTACATCTGCTAACTTTTGCTCATTCATAGTTTCAATAGCTTTTACTATTTTTTCTGCCGCTCCTGCTCCTTGCACTGGCACTGGCAAAAGCTTTATATATACATTAGGGTTTCTTCTTGTAGATACATTTATTATGTCTCTTATTACTGCTCCTGTATTTGATGTAAGTACTCCTATACATTTTGGCATAAATGGTATTTTCTTTTTATGTGCTTGACTAAACAAACCTTCTTTTTCTAGTTTTGCTTTTAGCTCTTCATATTTTGCGTGTAAGTCACCTATTCCTTCTTGTTTCATGCCTTTTGCATATATTTGGTATACTCCATCTCTTTCAAATACACTAACTGTTCCCAAAATTATAACCTTCATTCCATCTTTTGGAATGAAGTTTAATTTATCGGTATATCCTTTGAACATAACACATTTTATTAGTGAATTCTCGTCTTTTAGCGTAAAATACATATGACCTGTGTAGTGGTGCTTGAAGTTTGATATTTCTCCTTTTACCAATACATTGTTTAAGAATTCATCTTCTTCAAACCTTTCTTTTATATATGTATTTAGTTTGCTAACTGTTACTGCATTGTATTCCATGTTTTTCTCCTAATTTTATGAAATATCTTTTTCTTTTACTATGCTTGCAAGTATTCCATTTATAAACTTTTTTGAGTTATCATCTCCATATTTTTTTGCAAGTTCTATTGCTTCATTAATAGCTACTTTATATGGTACTTCTGAATATAATATTTCATATATAGCAAGTTTTAATATTGATACATCTATTTTTGAAATTCTTTCTATTGTCCATTTTTCTTTTAAATTTTTTTGTATTAATTGTTTTATTTCTTCTATATTTTTTTGTATTCCATAAAAACTATTTTTTATGTATTTTATTTGTTCTTTACCCTCTATACCATTTGCCTCTATAAATATTTCAATTTGTTCTTCATCTATTTCTTTTTGAATTTCATTACTATATATTAGTTTAAATGTGTTTTCTCTAATTGCTGTTCTATTCATGTTTTTCCCCTTTTTTACATTTTATCTATAAATTTTTTTAATTTATCTTTTACACTTTCTTTATTAAGTTGAATATAATTACCTACATATATTCCTAAGGCAATTAATATAATTCCTATTATTAATTCATAAAAGTGTGTAAGTAATATTAGAAATGCTACTATTCCACCTATTATAGCACCCCTATATTTCATTAAAAATTCTTTAAATTTTTCCATATGTTTACACCTCGTATTTATTCAATATTTTGAGTATTTTCAGTTTGTAATTCTCTAACACTTATATTAACTTCTTTTACTTCTAAGTCTGATGTTTTCTTTATTGCTTCTTTTATTTTTGTTTGAAGATTTGTAGATAGTTCTTTAATTATTGCATTTTCTTTTACACTTAATGTCACATATACTTTTAAGTTTCTTTCATTGTCCATTATTATGGTACTGTTTATATCTTTTGCACTGTCAAACCCTCTTACTACACTATTTACTAATTCTTGCAAAGTTGTTTTTGATATTACTAGTTCTCCATCATCATTTTTTAATAATATTCCTTCTTTAATTCCATTTATTCTTTTTCCTTCTGATGTAAAGAATATACATTTTATTGCAAGTATTATGAATATTACTGATAATGCTAATAATATATTTGATATTATTTTATCTGCTAAAGCAAATTTTACTAAAAAGTATACACTTTCTATATCTAACCATCCAAATATTAATAAGCACATCAATACTGATAATATTAATATTAAATTTGAAAATACTACTAAACCTATTTTATCTAAAATTTTCATTTGTTTCCTCCTACTAATTAGGCATTATTTCCCCACATTTTATATTATTTAGGGTACGAAAAATATATTCGTACCCCTATTTTTCATTATTGTTCTGATACTTCCTTTTCTTCTACACTTGTAGTTGCAACTCCTTGTACATGAACATTTACTTCTAAAACTTTTAATCCTGTCATTGTTTCTACTGCTTTTTTTACTCTGTTTTGAATTTCAAAAGCTACATCTGGTATTCTAACACCATATTCTACTATAATGTTTACATCTATTTTTGTTTCTTTTTCTAAAACTTCTACTTTTATACCTTTTGCTAGGTTTTTCTTTCCACTTAATACTTCTGTAATTCCTCCTGCAAAACCTCCTGCCATTTCAGCAACTCCTGATACTTCTGATACTGCAACACCTGCAATAACTGCTACTACATCATCTGCTATTTTTATTTCATTATTGTCTGTGCTTTCTGATATTGTTACTTCCTCGATTTCATTTGTTATTTTATTTTCTTCTTCCATAATTAAACCTCCCTTAAAACTTCTTTTGTTATATTATTATCTTAAAGCTATAATAAGTATACCATATATTGTTTTTTTTACAACTGTTTTTTTAAAAAAAATTATTATTTTTTTTGAAAGTTAGAGGTTGGAAATTATAATTTAGATTTTAGTATTTGTAGTATATTTCTTACTTTTTTTTATTATTTTCTTGCAATTTTTCTTTTTATCTTGTATAATGATTTTATGTAACTATATGTTAGTTTGTGTTTGATAAAGGAGGGCTTGCAAATGCGGGAACGGAATTTAAAAGAAAATTTAATATTGAAAAATGGAGAATATTATTCTGAAGGAAACTTAGTACTTGAAAATGGCGAGTACTATTTGAAGGGAAATCTTTTTATATCTGGTGGTACACTGATTATGACTAATGCAAATTTAGTTGTTGAAGGTGACTTAAAAGTTTTTCCGTCATTGAATGAAGATGGTAGCATTGATTCTCCAATATCCGCAGCAACAATTGTAAATGGTAGTATTTATGCCAAATCTATTTCTATTTTTGCAGATATTGTTATTAAAGATGGAAATATTTGTACTTTTAGTGATTTGAATTGCGAAAATATCTATTCTGCTAATGGTGACATTAATGTTGGCAGAAATGCTAATGTTTGCAATGTTTATTGTAAGAATTATTTAGTGGATGGCACAAATTGTTCTTATAATATTGAAGCTGATGAAAGTGTATATATTATGGAGTATAGTAAAAACCTTAATATTACTGCTTCTGAAGTTTTTTTAGGATATGGTGGAGATTTTAACTGTAGTGTTATTACTGCTAAGCGCTTTGAGTTTGACGGTCATGTTGCCAATTGCCTACGTCGTTACTTTTTACAATAAAGTATTAATGATAAAAACAAGCTTTTATTAAGCTTGTTTTTATCATTTTATTCTAATACTTCTCCTACATATATTTCATTTCCTCTTAAAAAGTCTCCTACTGGCATTTTCTTTGCATTTTCGCCTTGTATTTCTTCTACTTCTATTATACCTTCTTTAGCTTTAATAAATAATCCTTTTTTATCATTTGAAAATAATATTGTTCCTTCCATCACGTCTTTTAATTTAAATAAATATTCTTCTAGTTCTGGAAATTTTTCTATTAATTCTTTTTCAGTTATTACTTTTGTTTTCCAAATTTTTAGTTTCTTACTATTTAAAAATGTATATGCCCCCATTATTGGGTTTAAACCTCTAACTAAATTATGAATCTGGTTTGCTGTTTTTTCTTCCCAATTAATTTTAGCCATTTCTTTATTTAGCATTGGTGCTAATGTAAATTCTTCTCCTTGTTTGCTTCGTGGTGCTGTTTTTTGCTCAATTTGTTTTACAGTTTCTATTAAAAGTTCTCCTCCAATTTTTGAAAGTCTATCCCATAATTCTCCTGTTGTTTCATTTTCACCTATTTTAGTTTCTTTTGTTAATATCATATCTCCTGTGTCCATTCCTATGTCCATATACATGGTTGTAACTCCTGTTGTTTTTTCTCCATTTATTACTGCCCATTGTATTGGTGCTGCTCCTCTGTATTTTGGTAGTATTGAGGCATGAACATTTATACAGCCTAATTTAGGAATTTCTAAAATTTCTTTAGGAAGTATTTTTCCATAGGCTACTACTACTATCAAGTCTGGATTTAAGTTTTTTATTTCATTTATAAATTCTTCATTTTTTCTTACTTTTTCTGGTTGATATATTTTTAAACTTTTTTCTAGTGCATACTCTTTTACTGGACTTGCTACCATTTTCATTCCTCTACCTTTTGGTTTATCTGGGTTTGTAACAACTCCTATTATATTGTATTTTGCTTCATATAGGCATTTTAAAGATTCTTGTGCGAAATCTGGTGTTCCCATAAATAAAATTCTCATATTTTTTTCCTTTCATTTCTATTTTTTTATTTATCTATGTAGGGGCGATTATTTTTTACTTATTTTAATATTTCAACTTTAAATAGCTATAGTGTTTTATAATCTTTTTTTATATTTTATTGACATTTTACATAAAGCATTATATAATAATTCCAACATATTATTTTATATAAGGAGGACATGCTTATGCATAAAAAATCAATCCGGTTGTTTATTTCAACTCTCTTATTGTCACTTACAGTTTTAATAGGTGGGTGTGGAAACGGGGTCGCATCAGATAGTTCAACAAGTAAAGACCCTGCTCCAACTTCTTTTAATACTGAACCTTCACGTTTTTCTTCTGAAAAAGTAAATATTTCAGGTGATGGTTATTATCATTTTGATTCTTCATATATTATAACTGACACCAAAACTGGAAAGCAATATTTGTATACTTATCACGGTGGTGGGTATGCTGGTGGAGCTTCAATGGTTGAACTTGGCTCTATAAATGATGTTAATTAATATTAATTATACTAAGTGTCTAGAATATATTCTAGACACTTAGTTATTTTATTGTTCTTTTGGCTCTACATATTCTAATGTTCCTGGTATCATTTTTTCTACAAATGTTATTCCGTTTAAGTGGTCTATCTCGTGTGATAGGGCTTGGGCTAGTAAGTCTTTTGCTTTTATTTTTATTTTTTCTCCGTTTTCGTTTAGCGCTTCTACTATTACCTCGGCTGGTCTTATCATTTTTGCGTATTTATTTGGAAAGCTTAGACATCCTTCTTCTACTTCTTGCTCGCCTTTTTCTTTTATTATTACTGGGTTTATTAGTTTTATTGGTCCTTTTTCGTCGTATAGGTCTATTACAATTACTCTTTTTAGTATTCCTACTTGTACTGCAGCTAAACCTACTCCATTATATTTATGCATTGTTTCTACCATGTCGTCTAGTAGCTGTTTTATTCTGTCATCTATTTGTTCTACTTCTCTTGATTTCTTTTTTAGTATTTCGTCTCCTTCTTCTCTTATTTGTCTGATTGCCATTTGTTTCACTCCTTTAATATTTGAAGAGTTTTGTACTCTTCATTTTTTATTATTCACTGCTTTGTTGTTTGCTGTTTTTTATATTGCTTCGTCATAGTTATTCATTGTTTTAGTATTTTACTTGTTTCCGCTATTTAGGACAGTCTCTCTTGGGACATATTCGATTACCCAAGGGGGTGTTTTTGTTTTTTTCTTCTTTTTGTATTCTACCATTGTAAGTGTTCTTCTTGGCTTCCGCGTTGGGGACAGTTCCTAATCTAGCCAGATTATTTTTGTTTTTCTCCTTGTGGTTTTTCTCTATCTTGTTTCCGATTACGAACCGTCCCCAATGCTAGTCCCCAATGCTACTTTTCTGCCTTGTTTCCGATTACGAACCGTCCCCAATGCTAGTCTATTACATCATGCTATTGGGGTTTAGGTCTATTATTATTCTTGTGTTGGTGTTTTTTGTTTGTTCGTAGCCGAATGTTTAGTGCTTGTTGCAAAAGTTTATTTATTTGGTCGTTGTAGATGCATTTTATTATTATTCTCCATCTATATTTGTTTTTTATTTTGTCTATTGGGGCTGGTAGTGGTTTGTATAGTAGCAAACCTATTTTTTCGTTTATTATTTTTGTTTTTATATAGCTGTGCAGTTTTTCTGCTATTTGGGTTACGCTTTTTTCGTTTTGCCCGCTTATTCCAATTACTATTATATCGCAAAATGGTGGATATTTCAACTGTTTTCTTAAACCTATTTCTGTATTATAGAATTCTTTGTAGTTTTGCTTGCTTGCTAGTTCTATTGCCAAGCTATCTGGGTTGTAGGTTTGCACTATTACTTTTCCTGGTAATTTTTCTCTTCCCGCTCTTCCTGCTACTTGAGTTAGTATTTGGAAGGTTCTTTCGTTTGCTCTATAGTCTTCTATGTTTAGAGAGCTGTCTGCAGCCATTACTCCTACTAGTGTTACATTTGGAAAGTGGTGGCCTTTTACTATCATTTGTGTTCCTATTAGAATGTCTATATTTTCTTCTCTGAATTTATTTAATATTTGCTCGTGTGAGTCTTTTTTTGTTACTGTGTCTATATCCATTCTGATGGTTGAGGCATTTGGAAATATTTTGTTTATTTCTTGTTCTAGTTTTTGCGTTCCTGTTCCAAAATATTTTATGTTTTTACTATTACATTCTGGGCAAATGGCCACTCTTTTTTCTTCATAACCACAGTAATGGCATTTTAGTTTATCTTTTTTTAGGTGGTATGTCATTGTTATATTACAGTTTTTACATTTTATAGTATGTCCACAATCTCTACACATTATGAATGTTGAGTACCCTCTTCTATTTAAAAATAGAATTGTTTGATGTTTATTTTTTAGGTTTTCTTCAATTTCTTCATATAGTTTTGTACTTATCATTGACCTATTTCCATTTGCTAGTTCTTCTCTTAAGTCTACTATTTCTACTTGTGGAAGGTTTGATTCGTTTGCTCTTTTTGTTAATTCTATTAGTTCTATTTTTTCATTTAATGCATTAGTGTAACTTTTCATATCTGGTGTTGCACTTCCTAGTACTAGCGGAATTGAAGCTTTCCTTGCCATGTAGCTTGCTACTTCTTTTGCATCATACCTAGGTGAGCCTTCTGATTTATATGAGCTATCATGTTCTTCATCTATAATTATTAAACCTAAATCGTGTATTGGTGCAAATATTGCTGAACGTGCTCCTATTATTATTTTGGCTTTGCCTTCATTTATTTTGTTCCATTCATCATAACGCTCCCCTAAGGATAATTTGCTGTGTAGTACTGCTATTTGTTTTTCACCAAACCTTGCTGTAAACCTATTTACCATTTGTGGCGTTAATGATATTTCTGGTACTAATACTATACTACTTCTTCCTTCTTTGTATACTTTTTCTATTAGTTGCAAATATATTTCTGTTTTTCCGTGAGCCTGTTACTCCAAATATTAGAAATTCTGAATTCATTTTGTCATCTATTGCTTCTTCTATTTTTTCGTAAGCCTTTTGTTGTTCTTCCGTAAGCTTTAGTTTATTTGAAGGTTTTATTTCTTTATTTATAAAAGGATTTCTTTCTATTTGCTTTTCATATATTTCTATATATCCATTTTTTTCTAGGGTTTTTATTACAGCTTTTGAAACTTCTGTAAATTCTTCTAAGTCCTTAATGTATATGTCATCATTGTTAATTAGAAACTGTAACAGCCTAATTTGTTTTTCTGATTTTATTTTTCCATTTTCTATTTCATATTCCATTTCGTCTTTATCTTTTTTTAATATTACAAAATTACCTGTTTTTTCTTTTATTCTCTTTTCTATATTTTTTGTTTTTGTACCTGGTGGTAGCATTAATTTTATACTTTCAGATAAATTACAGAAATATCTTTTTGCTATCCATTTTGCAAGTTCTACTTTATTCTCAGTTAATGTACTTTCTTTACCAATTTTTGCAATATCTTTTGTTTTATACTCTGTTGTTTCTTTAAAACCTACAATAAAACCTTCTTCTAATTTTTTCATGTTTCCAAAGGGAACTAATACTCTACTTCCTATTTTTATATCATTTTGCATTTCATTTGGTACATTGTAGTCAAATGTTCTATCTAATTGTTTTGCACTATTATTTATTATAACCTCTGCTATCAAGTAAGTATGCCCCCTTTCAAAAATATTTTTTCTATACGTTAGTATATCAAAAAATAAAAAAATATCAAGCTAAGCTTAATATTTTAAATAAATTTGTATTTCTTTTCATAATTATTATAGCTCCCACAATAGTGGGAGCTAATAGGTTAAATTTTAAAGGTTTATTTAACAATTTCAGATAAATGTTGCCTTGTTTCTAATGCTGAAATTGCTGCTATTGCTAATTCTATGTTTTTGTCTTCTGGTTTACTTGTTGTAAAAAATTGTACTAACTTTCCTATAAAGTTGAAAGGAAATACAGTTTGGAATAATAATGGAACTATAAACAATACAATTTCTGAAATTACAAATCCAGTTTTTACATATATAATAAAACCAATTATCTGAGCTGTTATAAATGCTGAATATATTGTAGCTCCACATGCTTTATTAATTCTTGAAAACCGTTTGGCTTCTTTGATTGTTGGAACTCTTTTTAACTTTTGGTATGCTGTAATTACCTTATGCTCTGCCCCATGATTCTTTAATAACTCTTTTCCTCCTTCTTTCCTTACTGCTATTACAGATATAAATGTAAAGAGTACATATACAAATGTTGGTATAAAATATAAAACTTTAATAGCAATTCCATTTATTATTAAAGGAATTATTATATATGCCTTTATTAAAGAAAGAGTTCCAAAGATTGCTAAAATAGCAATTATTGCTTTCATCATGTCTACATCCTGTTTAGCAAACTTAATATCAACTGTTCCATCTTTACATCGAATAGCTGTTGCAGTACTTTCATTTGTACAAAATGTTATCCGATCTTTTTGTGATCTCCCACCGTTTACTTTTAACATAGTTAAATCCCTCCTAAAATTATTTCAATTACGTTACGAGTTATATTGTATACTGTTTTACATAATTTGTCAAGTTGTATTTATATTTATTAAAGTAATTCTTAAAATTTCATAAATAATTTGACTTTTCTTTAATTTTATGTTAATATATATTTATAACAGAGCATTTCAATTTTATGGAGGTAGTGCATTATGATGAACAAAATCGAAACAACAAAAGGAACTTGGAGAATTTACGGATTATACTTTATTTCGACAGATGCAACTTACGACATCCTGAAGAAGGCTATCGAAACCGGAAATTTACGGCAGACATACCTTCAGCAGGTAACTGGCTGGCACAGTCCTATCATTGTGGACAGGGCTAGTAAGGAGATGCATTTTTCCTAACGGAAAATAAGAGAGGAAAGCTTATTTAGTTTCCTCTCTTCCTCCATTTTATAAGTCTTTTACATATCTTTTAATAATTCTTTTCCATTTTTTATATATTCCCAACCTGAAAAAATTGTTGCTATTACTGATATTGTCATTATTATGGTAGTTATTAAGTTTAAAGCAAAATTAAATCCTGTTAATTTTGTTGTAAATATTGCTCCATATTTATTTATATCTACAAAAGCTAATATTATAGCTATCATTTGTGTTACTGTTTTTAATTTGCCCCATATATTTGCTGGTATTACCTTTCCGTTTGATTCAACTGCTATTAACCTATAGCCTGAAACTATAAATTCTCTGAATACTACTATTGATGGTATCCATGCTGGCAATTTTCCCATTTCTACTAGTATTATCATTGCTGTTACTACTAGTACTTTATCTGCTATTGGGTCTAAAAACTTCCCAAATGTTGTTATTTGATTTCTCGAACGCGCTATGTATCCATCTAATTTGTCTGTTATTGATGCTATTATAAATATTAAATCTAGTATTATACATGTTATTGGCACTTTTAATATTTCTCCTTGTATTCCGAAAAATGGTACTATTATCATTAGTGGTACTAGTATTATTCTAAATATCGTTAGTTTATTGGCTAAGTTCATTTTTATCCCTCCATATCAGCTAGTTTTTTTATATTTTCCATTATTTCTTCTGTTATTTTGTCTAGTACATCTTTATCGTTTTTGTCATATGTGCTAAAGTCTAGTGGCTTTCCATAACGAATTGTTACTTTGTCAAATTTTCCTGTTCCCCCTGATATTCCAACTGGCATTACTTTTGCTCCTGAACGCATTGCGAAAAATGCTGCTCCATCTTTTACTTTTTCTCCTTTTTCTATTCCATTTCGGGTTCCTTCTGGGAATAGTGCTACACATTCACCATTTTTTAGTGCTTTTAGTACTGTTTTTATCGCGGTTATATCTTTTGAGTCTCTATTTACATATATTCCATCAAATACTACTCCTAGAAATGCAAAAAATGGGTTCTTTTTTAATTCTATTTTTGCCATGAAACGTACATGCCTTTTTGCTGTTACTACTATTAGTGGTGGGTCTAGGTATGTTCTGTGGTTTCCACAGTATATTAATGGTTCATCTAATGGTATGTTTTCCTGGCCTTCTATTTTTACTCTATGTATTATTTTGCAATATGCATATATTGATCCTCTTACTATTTTTCTTGCTATTTCTTTTAAAAATTTTTTCATTGTTTTTTTCTCCTATTGGCTTCCGATTGGGGACAGTTCCTAATCTAGCCAGATTATTTTTATTTTTTACTTTTTATTTTTCTCTATCTTGTTTCCGATTAGGAACCGTCCCCAATCTACCAATCTACTTTCTTTTATTATATTTAGTATCTTATTTTTTACTTGTTCTATGCTAAGCTCTGTTGTGTCTATATATATTGCGTCTTCTGCTATTTTTAGGGCTCCTATTTCTTTTTCTTTGTCATTTTTGTCTCTTGTTTGTATATTTTTTAGTACTTCCTCATATGTCATTTCTATTCCTTTTTCTTGCATTTCTTTGTGTCTTCTTTTGGCTCTTATCTTTTCGTCTGCATCCATATATATTTTTACATTGGCATCTGGAAATACTACTGTTGTTATATCTCTTCCTTCTATTATTACGTCTTTTCCTTCTGCTAGTTTTCTTTGTACTTTTACCATTTCGTAACGTACTTCTTTTATTGATGATATTTGTGATACTATTTTTGTTACTTCTTTACTTCTTATTTCTTTTGTTACTTCTTCATCATTTAAAAATACTTTTTCCTCGCCGGTTTCGTTTTTCTATGCTTATGTGTATGTTTTTTAGGGAGTTTATTATTTTTTGAGTTTCTTCTAGTTTTATGTTGTTTCTTATTGTGTATAGGGCTACACATCTGTAGGTTGCTCCTGTGTCTATGTTTACTAAGCCTAATTCTTTTGATATTAGGTTTGTTATTGTTCCTTTTCCAGTTCCGGCTGGGCCGTCTATTGCTACTATGAATGACATGGTTTTTTCTCCTTTTTTTGTTTGTTTTTTCTTCGTTGAATTTATTTGTGTGTTTTTATTTTCTACTTCTTTCCGCATTGGTGACAGTCCTTCTTTGGACATCTTCGATTACCCAAGGGGGTGCTTTTTGTTTTTTACTTCTTGTCTTTCTCTACCCTTGTAAGTTATTTTTCTTGACTTCCGCATGGGGGACAGTTCCTAATCTAGCCAGATTATTTTTGTTCTCTACTTAAAGTGCTTCTCTATCTTGTTTCCGATTACGAACCGTCCCCAATGCTACCCTATCTTGTTTTTTTGGCACCCATTTAAGGACAGTCCTTAATAGCTAGCTTCTTATCTCTATTGATTTTGCTATTACGGTTATTTTTTGCACGGTCATTGTTGTTAGTTTTTCTATTTCTTTTGTGCATTTTGTTTTGAATTCTTTTAGCTCTTTTATTACGTTGTGTCCATAGTAGACTGATACTTCCATGTATATGTGTGGCCCTTCTCCGTATGTTTTCTATTCTTGTTCTTATTATTTTTGATATTCCTTCTTCTTTTCTTGCTAAGTGTTCTACTATTTGCCTGAATACTGTGTCTGATATTGTGAAGTTTCCTAGGTAACTGAAGGTTGGCCTTATTATTGATTTTTCTGATATATATGGTTTATTTCCATTTCCTTTTGATTTGAATATTTGTAATGGATCTAGTATATAACCTGAAAAGTCTTTTTTTATTTCGAATGTTGGTACTGGTATTACATGCTTTCCTTGTGTTATTCTTATATTTCTTGCTGTTTCCATTTCGTCTTTTGTGGCTACTTCTTGTATATATATTGTTTTTTGTATTTCTGGAAGTTCTAAGTTTTTTGCAATTTTTTCTACCATCCCATCTGATGTTCCTAATATTAGTATTGATTCTGGTTTGTATTTTTTTATTGCTTTTACCATTTCTTTTCTTTCTTTTTCATCTATAAAGATTGCATGTTTTACTGTTTCTATTTTTGTGGGTGCTTTTTTGGCAGATTCTCCTGCTACTACTTCATTTTCATTTATTAGAAGTCCATCATCTATTATATATGATATGCTATTTTCTCCTGCTACCATTTGGGCTCTATAACTTTTTCCTGTTCCTGATGGACCTACAAAAGCAAATACTCTCATTATTTATATTTCCTTTCATTTATACTATTTATATTATATTTCGTATATACGAATTTTATCATATATATTTATATTTTACAAGGAAATTTGTACTTTAAAAAAATAAATGAAGTAAATTAAAAAGATGCAAAAGCATCTTTTTAATTTACTTCATTTATTTTTATATCTCTTACATGTTCTATTTTTTCCCAACTTGTTTCTCTTTTGAATAAACATTTAAAGTTTATTAATAGCCATGATCCTAAAAATAGTGGATAGAATAATAATCCTTTTATCATTGGTTTTATTGGCTTTTTATCTAACATCATTATTAATATAGCTGTTAGTATTGGAAATATAAATGTTGGTATTAAATATCTTAATATATTTATTCCTAGTTCTGCAAGTGTCATTCCATTTGCTGCAAATACTATGAAGTTCATTAGTATTAGTATTAGTGTTAGTACAAACATTGGTATACTTCCTAATATATATAATAGCCCATCAAAGTTCATTAATGTCTTTTTTTCCTTTACGGCAAGTGCTAGCATTCCTGTATATTCTTTCATACATTGTATATGCCCTACTGTCCATCTTGACCTTTGTGACCATGATTGTTTGAATCCTGTTGGTTGTTCATCATATACTATCGCATCTGTTGCCCACCCTAGTTTTCTTCCTTCTATTATGTTTTTTAGTGAAAATTCTATGTCTTCTGTTAGTGTTTTTGTGTCCCACCCTGTTGGTTTTATTACATCAAACCTAACCATGAAACCTGTACCATTTAATAGTGGTGATAAACCTAGGTTATACCTTGCTAAATGATAGAAACGGTTCATTGTCCAATAGAATATTGCATAACCTGCTGTTATCCAGTTGTCTGTTGGGTTTTTTATATCTCTATAGCCTTGTACTACATTTTCGCCTTGGCATAGCTTTTTATTCATTGCTTTTAGGAAGTTTTTATCGGCAATGTTATCTGCATCAAATACGCAAAATGCATCATATGGAGCATCTTCTTCTATTTTTTGTGATAGGAACCATTGCAAAGCATATCCTTTTGTTTTTTTGTTTTCGTCAAATCTTTCATATACTATTGCTCCCGCTTCTTTTGCTACTTGTGCTGTTTTATCTGTACAGTTGTCTGCTATTACATATATGTCATATAGCTCTTTTGGGTAGTTTTGGTTTTTTAGGCTTTCTACTAAGTTTGCCACTACTGCTTCTTCGTTGTGTGCTGGTATTATTGCCATAAACCTGTTTTCTTTTTCTTCGATTATTGGTTTTTCTTTAAATTTTATTAGTGAGCATATACTTACTATGAATTGGTATGCCCAGAATATTGTTAATATCCATACTAATGCCATTTGTATTATATATAAATATTCCATCTTTTTTCTCTCCTTATTTATAGTATCTAGTTTATTTAGATACCATAAATATTATACTATTTTTGGTGCTTTTTTTCAAGGTTTTAAGAAAATCTTAATATTAGAGTTGTTCTTCTTTATTTCCTGCTTCTAAGTCTTTCATGCTTAGGTTTATTCTGCCTTGGTGGTCTATTTCTAGTACTTTTACTGTTATTTCGTCTCCTACTGCTAGTACGTCTTCTACTTTTTCTACTCTTTTACTTGATATTTTTGATATGTGTAGTAAGCCTTCTTTTCCGCCTCCTAAGTCTACAAATGCTCCAAATGTTGCTAGTCTTGTTACTATTCCATCATATATACTACCTGCTTCTATTTCTCTTGTTATTTCTTCTATCATTTTTAGTGCTTTTTTACCATCTTGTCCTTCTACTTCATATATGCATACATTTCCATCTTCTTCTATGTCTATTTTTACACCTTTTGCTTCTTCTATTATTTTGTTTATCATTTTTCCTCCAGGTCCGATTACATCTTTTATTTTGTCTACTGGTATTTTTGCCATCATTATTTTTGGTGCATATTTTGATAGCTCTTTTCTTGGCTCTGCTATTACTGGTGCCATTATTTCGTCTAGTATATAGTCTCTTGCTACTTTTGTTCTTGCAAATGCTTCTTCTATTATTTCATATGTTAGCCCATCACATTTGATGTCTACTTGTATTGCTGTTATTCCGTCTTTTGTTCCTCCTACTTTGAAGTCCATATCTCCGAAAAAGTCTTCTATTCCTTGTATGTCTGTTAACATTATATATTCATTTGGATTTTCTTTATTTGTTACTAGTCCTGTTGATATTCCTGCTACTGGTTTTCTTATTGGTACTCCTGCATCCATTAATGCTAGTGTACTTCCACATATACTTGCTTGTGATGTTGAACCATTTGATGATAGTATTTCTGATACTACTCTTATTGCATATGGAAATTCTTCTTCTGATGGTATTACTGGTACTAGGGCTTTTTCGGCAAGTGCTCCATGTCCTATTTCTCTTCTTCCTGGTCCTCTTGATGGGCGTGCTTCTCCTACTGAGTATGATGGGAAGTTATATTGGTGCATATAACGTTTTGAGTCTTCTTCGTCTACTCCATCTAGCATTTGTTCTTCACTTTTCATTCCTAGTGTTACTATTGACATTGCTTGTGTTTGACCTCTTGTGAATATCGCACTTCCATGTACTCGTGGTAGTATTCCTACTTCACATGATAGTGGTCTTAATTCATCTATTTTTCTTCCATCTGGACGTTTATGCTCTACATATATCATTTCTCTTACACATTCTTTTTCTAGGTCATGTACTGTGTCTGCTATGTCTTGTTTTCTTGTATCTAACGCTTCTTCTCCATATTTTTCTATTACATAGTTTGTAATATCTTGCGTTATTTTGTCTATATTTTCGTCACGTGTTTCTTTGTCCTCGGCTTGTACATCTTGGTACATTCTATCTTTGAATGCATTTCTTAGGTCATTATAGAATTCTTCTTCTACACCAAAGTGTTTGTATTCAAATTTTGGTTTTCCTATTTCTTCTTGTATTTTTCTGATAAAGCTACATAGTTTTTTAATTTCTACATGAGCTTCTTTTATTGATCTTAACATTTCGTCATTTGGTAGTTCGTCTGCTCCTGCTTCTATCATTGTTATTTTTTCTTCTGTTCCAGCAAGTGTTAATGTTAATCTTGATTTTTCTCTTTGTTCTACTGTTGGGTTTATTATAACCTTACCATCTACATATCCTACTGCTACTGCTGCTGTTGGTCCTCCAAATGGTATGTCTGATATTGCTAGGGCTGATGCCGCACCTATCATTGCGCATACTTCTGGTGAGTTGTCTTGCTCTACTGATAGTACTGTTGCTACTACACATACATCGTTTCTGAAGTCTTTTGGGAATAGTGGACGTAGTGGTCTATCTATTGCTCTTGATGTTAGTATTGCTTTATCTGTTGGTTTTCCTTCTCTTTTTGTAAAGCTTCCTGGAATTTTTCCTACTGCATATAATTTTTCTTCGTAGTCTACTGAAAGTGGGAAGAAATCTATTCCTTCTTTTGGCTCTTTTGCTGCTGTAACATTTACCATTACAACTGTGTCTCCATATCTTACCATTACACTTCCATTTGCTAAACCTGCTATTTTTCCTGTTTCTATTGTTAATTTTCTTCCTGCTAATTCTGTTTCGTATTGTTTAAACATAATTTTTTTACCTCTTTTCTTATTTTAGTATTTCTATTATACTTTTTATTATTCAATACTTATTAATTAGAGTAACCTCTACAATGTATTGATGTGCTTCGCTTAGCAGTAAATAGTGAATAATGAAGAGTGAATAATGTATAATTTGATGTTAATTTTGTATATACTCTTTTTTTATATTCTATATTAAATTTCAATATATTGTACAAGCTACTTTCTAATTATAAGCATTGTTTTTTACACACCCTTTTTATATGGCAGACTTAAGGAAGCCTGCCTCTTAAAAAACTTGTCCTCATTTGTATTATTATGTTTTTTAAAAATGGACGTTTTACTTTTTAAAGTTAAAACGTCCTGTTTAAATTTTTTTGCTAAATATGTTTTTATTTTCTTAGTCCTAATTTAGCAACTATTTCTCTATATCTTTCAACATCTTTGTCACTTAAATATTTAAGTAAGCTACGTCTTGAACCTACCATTTTTAAAAGACCTCTTCTTGAATGATTGTCTTTTTTGTGTACTTTTAAGTGTTCTGTTAATTCATTAATCCTTTCTGTTAAAAGAGCTATTTGTACTTCTGGTGAACCTGTATCTTTTTCGTCTCTTTTATAAGTATTAATGATTTCTTGTTTTCTTTGACTTGTCATTTACTACACCTCCTATATTTTTTCATTTGCCTTAAACTGAGTTTTAGATTAGGTGTGTATTTTCCTAAAACTAAGTATAAGGTAATTTTTTAAATCATATTTATATTACCACATTTTTCTAAAATATGCAATAGTTAATGTTTAATTTTATCTTTGTTCTTCGTCACTATTTACTAATTCTGTTTTAAATCCATATACTTGCCTACATAATGGTGTTTTTCTTTTTCCTTCATAGACTACTACTTTTTCTAAATCTTCATATATGTTGTGCAGTCTTATTCCATATTTCTTCATTGTTTCTACATTTAGTTCTTTAAATGCAGGGCATGGTAAAACTGTTCCATCATATTTTATATCTAATTTTTCTGTTCCTGCTGTACATAAGTGTGCTATTGTACCATTTAGTGGTATTCCTATTCTTATATTCCCTGTATAATATTTTTTAGCCTTTTCTATAATTTTTCCAAATTCTTGTAGTTCTTCTTTACTTAGCATTAATTCTTCTTTGTTTTCTTTTCCTCTTGCTTGTGGTACAAAGTTTAATACACTTATATTTTTTATTTTTGCTACTTCTAGCATTTCTAGTATGTCTGGAAATTCTTTATAATTTGGTTTCATTGGTATGAAATGTATGTCTATATTTAAGCCTATTAAGCTTGCCCTTATTAATGAATCCATTAAATATGTATTTAGGTCTTTTCTTCCCATTATATTATTATCAATGGCTGTATCTAATGCTTGCCAGTCAAATACTATTTTATCTAATCCTAATTGTTTTAGTTTTTCAAATTCTTCTTTTGTTATTCCTCGAAATTGTTGTGGTTTCATACATCTTTCATAATATGCTTTTATACCATTTTTAGCCCTTTCATTCCATGGCTCATGCTCTTCAATTTCTTGTAAATCTTTTTTATATTTATTTTTATAATATTCTATTACTTCTATTGGCAATTCCTCCGTTTTTTTTATTCCACTTGTAAATACTACTGTTCTAATTCCTTTTTCTTTACTATATTTTACCATTTCAAATAAATCTGGGTGTAAAAATGGTTCTCCACCTGAAATTGATAGCTCTTCTATTCCTCCTTGATTCATAAAGTGGTCTATTACTTTTTTAAAATTTTCCAATGTTATTATTTTTGTCTTTTCCATAGATGCATTTGATGAACAAAATTTGCATTTATTTGGACAAGTTTGTATTACTTCAAAACATAAATCTTTTAACATCTTTTCTCCTTTTTATTTAATTATCACTCCATTTAGTTTACCATAATATATATATTTTTTTCAATAGTTCCCTTACTTTTTTATAAAATACTTGTATAACTTATTTTTTTATGGTATGCTTTGCAAAGTTACTAATTATTTATATTCTTTTTAATTAAGGAGGATAATTTATGAAAAATCTTAAAAGATTAGGAGAAATTATAAGATGTGATTTTGCAGAAGATAATAATCTTCCACCTACCAAAAAGCTTAATGTTGAAAAACTTTTGGAATCTGATTTTATTGATCGGTTTCTTGGTTTTGTAGAAGCTTATGATGAATTATTTGATAATAATGTTTTTGATACTTGTGTTACAAAATGGTTAGAATATAGCCATGAAGAATATGATTGTATTAAGTATTTTCTTCATACATCTTCTTCTGAGTATTCTTTTCCATTTAGTATTAATGATTTTTCTTTTATGTCTTTAAGTGAAATTATTAGTTCTTACGAAAAGTGTACAAAAATTTGTGCATTACTTGATGAAAAGAGAGCTTTATATGAAGAATTTAATACTTTTTATGAATAACATTAAAGATGGCATTCTAATAATGAATGCCATCTTCTTTTGTATACTCAGAAAGTACTTTGTTTTAAGTTAAAATGTATGGGCGATTATTTCTTAGCTGTTCAAGTAAAGCGAGTTACAGATAATTTATGTATTAGTGTAATCGCCTGCGTGGCAAAGCTGCTTTTGTTCTAATGTAAAAAATTAAAGTAAAAGTGGCTTTGTTAGACATCAATTGTTAATTGTGTTTACATTTTGAATTAGAATATAGTACTTTCTAAGCTAAAAAGAATTGAGGCACATCCAATTCTTTTTCTAATTGTTTAATATATCTGGAAATAAATCATACACATTATGTCCTAATATTTCATCAATTTCTTGCTTTAGTTTTTGTGCTTCTTTTATGTGGTATACTGTATTTTCGTGTGCTCCCCTTCTTACCATTATATCTATTAACCTTTTTTCTAATGTCATATTAACTTTTGTGCACATTAAATCACATAAGTTTATTATTTTTTCATAAATTGTGTATTCATCATTTTTTATAAATTCTGTTCTAAATGGAATATCGTCTGGAATTCCACCTGCTGTACAATATATGTCATTTATTCATTATTTCTTCTCCTTTTCGTTATTTATTATATATTAACATTTTAGTAATTGCAACTTTTTTAATCCCTCAAAATTTAAGGTGTAAATAAAGAATCGGAATATGTTCAAAACTTCTTTGCCTAAATTAATAAAATTTTAATAAATTATTATATATTTTTTAACTTTTTTGTTATATAATGCATTTATAGAACAAAGGAGGATAAGTTATGAAATTTGTTAGAAGATTATTATTATTTATTTTG
>CATNCV010000026.1 GCA_950096965.1 uncultured Clostridiaceae bacterium
ACTTTCTATTTTAAATAATTAAAAATCCAAATATATTAAATACATATCCTATCAAAATAATTCCTACTGATATTATTCCAACAAATATTCCCAATAGTTTATTTTTCATTACTTGCTTTAACATTACTATTGATGGAATTGATAAGGCTGTAACACCCATCATAAATGTAAGCACAGTTCCTATCCCTGTTCCCTTTAGCACTAATGCTTCAGCTATTGGCATTGTTCCAAATATATCTGCATACATTGGTATTCCTACTATCGCTGCTAAAATTGGTGCAAATATATTTCCATTTCCTAAAATGGTTTCAACCATTGTTTGTGGAATCCAGTTATGGATAAATGCTCCAATTCCTACACCTAATAATACATATTTCCATACCTTTACAAAGATATTTTTTACTTGTTCTTTAGCATATTGTATTCTTTCTTTTTTTGTAGGCTCAACCTCTTGCGTTTCTCCAACTTTCATATCAAATACATAGTCTTGTATGTATTTTTCTAATTTTAGTTTTCCTATTAACATTCCACCTATTATAGCAAGTAAAACTCCTACAACTACATATACTATTGCTACTTTCCAACCAAACATAGATGCTAAAAGTACAGTAGATGCCAAATCAACGAATGGAGATGATATTAAAAAACTAAATGTTACTTCCATTGGAAGTCCTGCTTTTACAAAACTAATAAATATTGGAATACTAGAACAACTACAAAATGGTGTTACCGTTCCAAGTAATGCTCCTAATGTTGCACCCTTTATGCCTTTTAATTTACTTAATAGTCTTTTTGTTTTTTCTGGTGTAAATTTGCTTTCAATGTAGGAAAATATGAAAATTAGAACTGATAGCAATGCTATGATTTTTATTGAATCATATATAAAGAATTGTAAACTACCTCCAATTTTTCCCCATATATCTGTATCATTGATTGGTAATCTAAAAATATTATTAACAATCCAAGCAATTAAATCAGAAAGCCAAGTCATTTTTAGAAAAACATCATTCAAAATGCTAAAAAATTGTGATACATACTGCATACAAAAACTCCTTTCCTATAAATATCTATATAGACAAGTGTCAATATACTATTTTAAAATATAACACCTTTAATAAGGTGTATATCTTATTTTTTGCAAATACAATCTTTTTTATCATTTGAAATGAATTGTAAAAATTCGATTATTTCTTTCATTTTTTTATCATTTAATTTATAATACATCCAATTTGCTTCTTTTCTTGATGTTACTATTCCACTATCTGATAATACTTTTAAATGATGTGATAATGTTGGCTGTGTTATATTAAATTTTTCCAATATTTTGCATACACACATTTCTCCACAAGAAAGCATATCTATTATTTGTAATCTATTAGAATCTGATAATACTTTAAATATTTCAGCTTTTTCTACATATTTTTGTTTCTCCATTTTTACACTTCCTTTCAATTTCAGTATATAGATAACTGTCTATATACTATTATATGCAAAAACTAAAAAAATGCAACCCTTTTTTGAAAACTTTTAATTTTCTGTTGCATTTTTTATTGGAGTCGCCCTACAAATTACTAGTTGTCGCTAGCTTTATTTTTCATTTTTTATTAAAAATTTCATTAAGTCATTAAATTTTAGTATCTCATCTGATAGAATATTATTTTTACTGCTTAAGCTCATGCAATGTTCAGCAATATAATTAATGCAATTTTTTATATCATCCTTTGAATATTCTTTATCTAATACAGGATAATTTATTTCTGTAAGTAAATTTTGGTATTTTGGTGCTAAATCTATTTTAAAGTTCATTTTTTTGCTCCGTTCTATAATAAAATTCCTTTTTACTATAACATAAAAGATAGCAAATTTCAAATTGCTATCCTTATTTTTCACCTTTATTTTTATCTTTATCTTTTTTATTCATATAATGCTTTATACTTGTTAAACATTTAAAATACATTTGCAACTCATCTGTATCAGCTCTGTCAATAAGAGCATATAGGTTTTCAGTTACTTTTAATTTGTTATTTTCTTTTTTTCCATACAATATATAATCGGTTTCAGTCCCTGTCGCTGTTGCAATTTTGTCTAAGGTCGGTAGACTAAATAAAAATTCTCCTCGTTCTAGTTGTGCTAAATGTCGATATTCAAGATCACATCTTTTGGCAAATTCTTTTCTTGATTCTTCAAAAATATCTTCTCTTATTTTTCTTATTCTATCTCCAATCATTACTCTATCTAAAGCCATTTTAATCAACCTCCCTCCAAAATGTACTTTGTATATGTATATTTTATATACTTTAGCAAAATTATTATAGACTTTCTATATGTAATTATTTGTACTTTGTCAAAGTATGACGATTTCTGTAATTTTATGTATTCTGTCAATTTGCTGTGTTTCGTGTTTTTAAGATGTGGCTTTTCGACAAAATCGCTCTCATATTTCGACACAATTTTCAGACAAATTTTTATATACTCTTTGCAGGGCTTAATATACCTGCTTTGAGTAGAACATATACCACTAAAGATATGTGAAGATACTTAAGAAGACTAGTTTTAGTTTTTACAGGACCATTAAGCCCTATTTTTATATAAAAAATTATAATAAAAATCTATATTGAAAGGAGGTTTTGTTTTTTTACTGTGTTCCACTTAACCAGGAATGTTAAGCCCAAATTTTATATTTGGGAGGAACACTTATGGAAAACAAAGATCTCTATAAGGAGCAAAGGTTTGATAGTTTCCTAAATAAAACTATTATGATGTCATCTAGGAAATACTTCATAAAACAAATGAATGTTATTGATAAGGAAAACACTATATTAGATAACGAGGATTATTGTGCTTTTTTACAAGGGTTCATTGATGCTGATTGCCCTTTTTCAGCTATTGATGAAATTGATGCTGCTTATGAATTAAATGCGGCCTTAAACTGTCTGTCAGATATTGAACAGGCAGTTATTTTTTTACTATTTAAGAAAGAACTATCACAAAAAGAAGCTGCTGATATATTAGAAATTTATTCAAAAACAGTAAGCAAAATAAAGATCAGAGCTATTGAAAAATTAAGAAAATATTTTAAAGGAGATTTATAGAAATGAAAAATAAAAGTTTATATGAGCTAGGAATATTAGCACAAAAGGGTAATGAAATGGCAATGTTAGAAATTATTGAGAGAAAGAAGAAAATGCTTAAAAAGTATAGTTTTGGCGATGAAGATAGATACCAATTTATGATTCTAAAACTAATAGAAGGAATAAAAAATTATAAATTTTAAAACTTTTTTAAAATTTAGGGGAGAATTTTCATGAGATAACGGCTGTAAATATAATGAAGGGCAATTTTAAAGGAAGCACTATATTATGAAGGCAGATAGGACAAGCTCTTATCTGTCTTCTCCTAATTTTAAGAAAGGAGAATTTAAAATGTTTTTTAGATTTGTACTATTAGGAATATCATTCGTTGTAATTTTATTTATATTTGACATCCTTTTGCCTAAACTTAGATTAAAATACAGATTACACAAAGAATTAAAGGAAAAGAAAAAAAGACAAGAAGCATTTAGAAAAAAGATGGAAGAATTAGAGATTAAATAAATCTCTAATAGATTCGTCATTTCTAAAAAGTGTCGACAAAAAATTAACCATATAAGGTGGAAAATTAAATGTTAAAAGAAACTATTATCAACTTGTTTTATATAGAGCATTTAAAAGTAAAGGAAATTGCAAAAAGAGAAAATATCTCATCTGCTTATATAACAAAAGTAATAAAACAAGACAATAGGTATATTCAAGAAAAACAATATAGAAAAGCAATATCAAACAAAAAAAGAAAAATAGATCAGAATAAATTTGCAAAGAACAAAAGAGAAAAAAGAAGAATTGAAGATAATTACTCGGCATTACAAGCACAACTTGAACAGGATAGTAGAGAATTATCAAAATCAAAACATCTTTCAAATGAAAGTTTTAGAAAATGGAATTATAGTGCCTATACATATAACCCTTCAAAGAAAAGGTACGAATTTGATGAACGACTTGGTCGTGCAGCAGATGTACCTAAATATGTAAAGGAAAGGTATTAAAATATTATGGAAGAGAAATTACTAAAACTATTAAAAATGGCTAATACATTAGATGAAAAGCAAGATAAACTATATGCACAGATAGAATATTGTGCTGATCATACAAAAAAATTAGAAATATCTATTAGAAAAAAAGAAGATTATTCTTATGTAGAAAAATGTTCAGTTATGCTTTTAAATAATCCTATTTCAAAATTAGATGGAATTATAAAGATATTTGAAGAGTATATTGGAGGTGCTAGCAATGAATAAAAAAGAAGCTGTTGCTTATGCACAAATAACATTAGAAACAATGTTACACTCTAGTTATAAAGGTGAATTAAATATCGAAAATTTTGGCATTGAAATGAAACAAGCATTTAAACTATATCCAAGAAATATCGTTTTAAATATTGCTGAAGGTAAAATATATGCTGAAAGAAAATTGAAAGATAGCAAAAATGGATGTGGTATAAATGACCAATAATGAAAGAATAAATTTATTGGAAAAATACCAGGATATTTTAATTTTTGATGAACTCGTTGAAATACTGGGTATAGGAGAAAATACTACATATAACTTACTAAAGCAAAAGAAAATATATTCAAAGAAAATTGGTAAAGAGTATAAAATTCCAAAGATATGTGTTATTGCTTACATATATAATAAGAAAAGTATAGATACAACCTATTTTTTAAAAAATTATGGCGATATTTTAGATTTTAAAGAAGTACGAAGAATATTAAGGAATCCATGTAGAAATACTTTATATAAAATTCTAAAAAATAATGAAATATATTTTAGAATGATTGCAAACGAATATAAAATCCCTAAATCAAGCCTTATTGAGTATATTTTTAAAGATTATACTTCAGCATTGTAAAGGTCTATCTAAATATGGTAAAATGTTAGCATATTATCATATTAGATAGATTTTTTCTAGTTTATTAGAAGGAGGGAAATATTTTGAAAACAGAAAAAGATCTATCTAAAAGAATAGAAGAAATTAATAAATTAGAATTAACAGCAAGTATACAAACAAAAAAAGGCAGATATTATGCAGTAATAAGTTATACAAATGAAAATGGAAAATCTGAACCAAAATGGAGAGCAACAGGTTTAAGTGCTGTACCAGGAAATAAAAAGGCAGCTAAAAACAGAATTCCAGAAATTATAAGTGCATTTAAAGATGATTTAATAAAAGAAGCTAAAAAGGAATATCAAAGCAATGTCATACCATTACAACCTGAACAATTACAAATTGAATATGAAAATTTAGACAGTGATATTGATGGCGAAGATGGAAATGATGGCTTGGACCAACAAAGAATGATTAAATACAGGAATATGTCTTTTCTAGCATTCTTAAAGGAATCTATTGAAGAATTTTCGCATCATCTTGAAGATACTACATACGATTCTTGGATTTCTACTTACCAAAGTAGAATGACAGACTATTTTAGGGTTATAACATTACAAGAAAGATCAACAATGATGAATCCTGATGTAGAAAGGCCTATTTATTATGAACATGTACCAAAACTAATGGAAATAACACAATTTGATATTGAAGATTACTTCCAATGGCTATATGATTGCGGTTTAAAAGGTTCTAGTGCAGATAAGCATTATACAATTTTTAAATTATCATTTGCAAGAGCAGTTAGAAAAAAGATTATTAAAAAAATGGATAATCCTATGACTGATGTTCCAAAACCTAAAATTGAACCATATATAGCAGACTATTATAAACCTTCAGAACTAAAAATGCTTTTTGATATAGTTAAAGATGACATTATAGAAGTTCCTGTTTTGTTTGCTGGTACATATGGATTAAGGCGTAGTGAAGTTTTAGGTATAAAATGGGATGCTATTGACTTTGAAGCTGGAACTTTTGTTATTAAGCATACTGTTACTAAAGTTACTGGTAGAGGAGAAAATCAAGTAATTCAATGTAAAGACTTAACAAAAAGTAAATATGGGTACAGAACATATCCATTAACACCTGAAATAAAACAAGCTCTATCAAGATTAAAAATGAAAATAGAAATAAACAAAAGATTTGTATTTAAGAATAAGTATGTGCAACAGACTAAAGACTATGTATGCGTAAAGGAAAATGGCGAATTAATAAAACCAGACCATCTTACAAAAAGATTTCAAGAATTATCTACTGAAAAAGATTTGAGAAAAATAAGATTACATGATCTTAGACATAGTGTAGGAAGTTTGTTAGCATCTAATAATGTAAATTTAAGACAAATACAAGATTTTTTAGGACATGGAAGTATAAGATCAACAGAAAGATATTCACATTTGCAATATGAAAATAAAGAAACTTCTATTGGAGTAATAAATAATGCAATAGGTGTTGCAAGCACATAAAAAAAAGTACTTACTTATCGCAATTAAGTAAATACTAAATAAAATTATTAAATAATTATTGTAAAAACTATTAAATTTTTTAGAACTTTTTTTAGAACTAGATATTTGTCAAGAGAACTGCTGTTTGGAGGTGCCACCCGGATTTGAACCGGGGATCAGAGTTTTGCAGACTCGTGCCTTACCGCTTGGCTATGGCACCAAGTCTTACAGCCTCAAGACATTTGTGGAGCAGGTAGTGGGAATCGAACCCGCAAATCTTCCTTGGCAAGGAAGTATTTTACCATTAAATTATACCTGCAAAATTTCAAAGTTCTAAAGAAAAGTTCGTTGCCTTGGCAAGGCAGCGCTCTATCAACTGAGCTATTCCCGCATATGCTTTATATTTTCAAAGCATATTTATAATAACAAATTTATTATTAAAAGTCAAGACATGTAGGTAAATTTTCAAAAAATTGGAACATATAGTTTATTATACTTTTCTTTTTTATTTCTTCTTTTGTTTGTATATCGATGGCCTCTATTATTTCTTCTTTGTTTTTTACTATCAGAGTTCCTACTTTTGCTTGTTTTGGCAGTGGTGCTTCAAATTCATATATACAGTTTATTTCTATTTTTATATCTTTTTCTGAACCTTTTTTTATTGGTATTTTCTTATTTTCTATTTTGTTTAATACTAATTCTACATTCTTGTTCTCTGCCTTATATATATATATGCGCTTTTCATTTATTTGTTTCCAATTTTCGAATTCTTTTTTTATAATTTCTTCTAAATTTATTCTTTCATAGTTTGAAAATGCATATTCTATTAGTTTTATGCTGTCTTCTGTTCTTTTATTTTTTGTGTCTGCTCCTAATACTACTGTTATTATTTGATTTCCATTTCTTGTACATGAAGTTACTAAGCACCTCATTGCATTACCCGTGAAGCCTGTTTTTACTCCATTTACTCCGTTCAAATTTCCTAAAAGCTCATTTGTATTTGCTATTTGCCTTGGCTGACCATTTATATTTATTGTACATGTTTTTGTGTTTACTATTTGTGCAAATTTTTCATTATTTAAAGCATAATCTGTAAGAATTGCAAGTTCATATGCTGTTGTATAGTGATTATCATCATCTAAGCCATGTGGTGTTACAAAGTGTGTATTTTGAAGTCCTAAATTCTGTGCTTTTTTATTCATTAATTCTATAAATCCTTCTACACTTCCACCTACATGCTCTGCTAATGCTACTGCTGTATCATTTCCGTGAGCGAAGCATTAATCCAAAAAGTAAGTCGTTTACAGTTACTTTATCACTAGTTTTAACTTTAAGACATGAACCTCCTGTATTTGCTGCTTTTTTTGAAATTGTTACTGTATCTTTTAAATTAGCATTTTCTAATACTACTATTGCTGTCATTATTTTTGTAGTTGATGCCATTGGTCTTTTTTGCTTTTCATTTTTTCCCCATATTATTTTTTTAGTTTCCCTGTCATAAATTATGGCTGCTTTTGAATTTAGTATTGGTTCATTTACTGGCTTTGTGGCTGATTCTACTATTTGATTTATTTCTTCTAAATTTGAGTCTGGTTCCTCTTCATCATCTGCATAAGCTAATGGTATGCATATATTTATTATAAGTATAGTTAATAGTATTATTTTAAATAAACTTTTCTTTTTTAGCACTTATATCACCTTTTCTAATATATGCTGGTTATTTTCTTTTATTACTTTTTTGAATATTTATTTAAGCCATATGGTTTTAAGTTAAAATAGCATAATATATAAAAAACAGATACCATACTATAAATAGTATATATCTGTTCTTTGTAAAGCACCTACTTATTCTTGTGTTTTTATAACATCTGCCTTTTTCATAGAAGGAACACCTATATATAAATCTCTGTTTCCTGATAAAGTATTGCATTTTAGTATTTGATAGTCATTATATATGTAAAAACTACTTCCACCATCTAAGTACATGCTAGCATATATTGTTTTATTTTCTTTTGCATCTTTGTATGCTTTTTCTAATATTTCTTCTACACTTATTTTATTATTTATTAAAGCATCTCTTAATGGCATTTTTTCTCCATCAATTATAATATCTACTGTTCCTTTATAAGAATAAATATCGTAGTCATAGTTATTGTTTTCTTTTTTATCTAGTATTTTTGTTATTTGTTCATTTTCATCATTTTTGTTAAATTCTATTCTAAATTTTTCATTCAATTCTTTCTTTATTTCCACATAATTACATACTGGAATTATTTTATTCGTTTTTATTGATTTTAAATTTAATGAATAGTGTTTTCTTAAATCTGTTATATTATTAGGTGTATTTTCTTTTATTAGTTTATATTTTGTTGCGTCATATTCGTTTGTTATTATCTTTTTATCTTTTGTAGAAGCATAACCATTTCTTCTATTATCAATTTTTAAAATAAATTTATTATTCTCATATCTCAAATTTGTTAATATTGGTTGTTCTTCTTTATATTCTACAATTCGTATTTCATCTGATATATTATTTTCTACATTTCTAATAAAATTATCTAATTCATCTGTATGATATACAGCACCTGAATCCATTACAATATAACATTTATCTTCTATCATTTGAGCTAAATCATAATCTAATTTGACATTCTCCAGTTCAGTATATTTTCCATTGTTCTAGCTTTTTATTATATTATCTTTTTTAGGCATTCCTTTATACATTCCTAATAAAGTTCCAGAAACACCTGATATTATAAGTATAATAATTACCAATAACTTTTGTTTATTTGTTAATTTTTTCATATAAAGCTCCTTTTTTATATACTATATCATAGTATTTTATATAATAATAGTATTTTGATGTGTTTTACAACATATTTATTAGGAATATTTAATACTGTTATATATCATTGCGTTATAATTAGTAAAATAACTTATAAAATGATTATATTTATGATTTTAGTTCTTATAGAATTTAGTATATATGAAATGGCATGGATTAAATTTTAGATTCTGTAATAATATTTATAAGCAGGAATTACAAAATGTAAACCTGCTTATTTTTATATAATATCTGATTATCTATTTTATCTTTAGTTTTTCACATCTCTTTTCTAACTGTTCGTCTTTCTTTATTACATTATAGTTGTCTGAAATAAATAGTTTAATTACTTCCGTTTCATAATCTGATAATAAATTGTTTTCCATAGCATCAAACATTAAATTATAAAGTTTATAATCTGTTTCTGTTATTTTTCCTAAATTGTAACTTGGATCTATTTCATTTTGTTTTTGTATCTGTGCTAATAGTATTGGAAATTCATTAGGATAAATTCTAGTCATTGCAGTTATAATTGTATCTTGTACTTTTTTCATTGCATTTTCTGCTATATTCTTTTTATTTTGTAATTCATCATCTTCTTCTGTGCTATATTTTTGAATAGTTGTACCTATTTCATTTTTATGAATATTTGCCCATTCTTCTTTTTCTTCCAATAACTTTCTCTCAATCTCTTCATCGCTAATTTCTTTTACTACTGGTGGTCCAATTAATTTTTTTACATTATTTACAGCCAATACACTAATAGGTATAATTGCTATAATTCCTAATGCAATAAATAAAACACTTAATTTTTTATTTTTCATACAATCACCTCCTATATTACTTTAAAAAATACTAAATATGAGTCTGGATTATTATTGCAAATATCTAACAAACTTTTATTTAAAGTTTCGTTAGAGTGATATGTTAAACTATATGTAGAATTTTGTCATCTGCTATTAATACATTTAGCAATTTTACCATCTCCCCTCAGTTATTATATACTATAAAATATCAAAATTATTTCATTTATTTAAAATTTTGGACAAAACATAAATGCTTTGCACTATCTATTGAAAGGCTGAAGAAAGCTTTTTTACAGTTATTATATTAGTAAGGTACATAAACCTTTATGGAAGAATTTGATGTATTGCTTAAAGTAATTTGAGTATAAAACTTTATTTTATGCCTAAACGTTTCATTTTTTCATATTGTTTCATTACTAAACTTGTTAAGTGTTACTTTCTTAAACTTTTATCTAAACTATAGCAATAACATTTATACTTTATAATAAATATTATCTATATGTTTAATTATAACACGTTTTTTATTTTTTCACAAAAAGTAACAAAAAGTAACAAAAAGTAACATTTTATGACTCATGTTTTACATCAAAAAAATTGCAAACTTTTTAAGGTTTGCAATTTTTGTTATTTTTAATATTTTATTTTAGTACTTTTTTCTTGATAAATATTATTCCTGCTATTAGTACTATACTTGATAGTATTACTGTTATTGCTATTATGTAGTTTGTTCCTCCATTACCATATGGTGGTAATATTTGAACTAAGTCTGCTCTGTCAGTATCTATTTCTTGTGGTTCTTCTAGTGGGTTTTGATTTCCTACTACTGAGTATGCATTTCTTCTTCCTACATCATTGCTTGTTTTTACTATTTCTGTGATGTTTCTATATCTTAAGTCATCTGTTTTATTTTCTGAAGTTATTAATTGTGTTAATGTTAAGTCATCACTTACTTTGCTAGCTGCTTCATCATATATTTTTGGTAATAATTTAGATTTTGCAATGTTTGATGGTGAATTTCCATTTGCATCTACTGGTTTTGTTGTTATTACTGTATTGTATTTATTAGTTGCATCTTTCAAGCTATTATGTACTAATGTTTCTCTTGCGTTATTTGCAACTAAAGTATTTTTATCAATTACTTCCCATGCTGGGTTATCTACTGCGTAGAATTGTAAGTTATTTGCAACATAGTCTACTAATTGATTTGGCTCTGTTTTTACTATCGTATTCTTATTTGCAACATTTCCTGTATAATAGAATGAATTTTCTTTATAGTCTACTTCACCAATATTTGTTACTGTTATTTTGTATGAAATTTTAATTGTTGCTCCATGCATTAATTCTTCATCCATACTTAATTGTGCAAAACCAAATTGTACATCTGGATTGTTATTTGCATTATTTCTTATATCTGTCATTGGGTCTCCTGACAATTTATTATCTTTGTATTTTATTTCATGTGGTTTACGTTTTATCCATAATACATTGTCTGCTTTTTGAGTAGCATCAAATAATGTTGAACCATCTGCTAATGTTAGTTTAATATTAGTTACTTCTTTGTTTACTTCAAGTCCTGCTTTTGGTCTTTCTTCTAAACCTAAGTTAACATTAGAAATTTTATATGATGTATTATTATTTACTACTTGGTCATCTGTTTCATGTTTATCGTATTCAAGTTCTATTACCATCATACCAGTTTCTGCTGTCATTTGAGTTTGGCTCATTAATTCTTGTAACTTAGTATTTAAGTCACTTAATGGCATTTTTTCATGTGATGCCAATACTTCTGCAATAAAGTTTTTAACATTTTTGTCTGAATATCCTATTACGTCTTCTCTACTATTTAATGTTGCACTTTGTCTTCCATTTTGTGTATTGTTATTGTCATCTTTCATTATATCTTTTGCATCTGATACATTTTTATTTACATCTGATGCTGTTATATCATAAAGGTATCCTTGTTGTTTATTTGCTGGTATAGTTGCATTTGTTGTTTCATTGTTTGATGAATCTGGCTTAAATGTAGATACTCTTGTTTTTTCATTTCCTAAAGTCTCTTTACCATTTGTCCAGCTTGAGTCTTCTCTCCATATATATTCAAGGTTAGTATTTGTATTTTGCCATACTCCTTGTTTTCTTGCTTCTGATACAAGGTTTTGGTTTATTCCTTCTTGATATGTTGTTGATTTATAGTCTTGACCATTATATGATTTATCATTTTGACCTTGACTTCCAAAGGCATTTGTTATGTCTGTTGAACTATTTGGTAATACTGTTTGTACTGTGTCTCCATATATAAATCTAACTACATAGTTTCCTGGCATATATGAATTAAATATATATTTTCCTTTTGTATTATCAAGTTGTGTTGGTATTTCTACCTTTCCATATATGTCATTTCCTATTGTTCTTATTACTGGTGAATAGCTTCCTACTCCTGATGAGAATGTTTTCCAAATATATTCTTTTCCATTATCCATAAGTTCTACTAATTGTACTGTTACACCATTTATTTGTGGTTCATCTTTATCTGGTTCAAATATTCCATTTCCTATTGCTGTTTTTTGGCTATCATTTACTTCATTTCTTAAGTCTTCCCATATAATACCATCTGTGCTTCTAACTGTTATATTTCCATCTGGATCTCTATATAGTATTAATCTAATATTTGGTGCTTTGTCTGTATCATCTTCAAAGTTTTCGTATTTAATATTTCCGTCTTTTGGTACATCGTTTGCATTTAAGTTTCCTGGTACTGAGTCTATATCAAGTAATCCTGCTGCTTTACTATAACCTGAAACTGTTCCTACATTTGGTATTTCAGTTCCGCTTCTATAGTATGTTTTATATCCATTTATTTCTACAATGTTTTCTTTTCCTACTCCTATTGGGCTTAAACTTTCTATATTTTCGTCTAACCTAATCCAGTCTTCTCCATTTATTGGGTCTTTCTTAACTTTAAATGTTAAGTAAATATATGCTGTTTGACCTGATGAAAGCTTCTTGTTTTGCAATCCAGTTATATATAGGTTTTGATATCCTTGTATATTTGTAGTGCTGTTTTGGTATCTACTTGTATAGCTTGCTCCTACTGGTATGTTAGTTCCTACTGCTGCCAAATGTTCATTTTTATGTTCTGAACTGTTAGAATCTACACCATATCTTATTTGAATATATGAACGTTCATCTATATATTCATAATCTTCATCGAAATAATCTACTATTTCCATTACTTCGCCTAATACACTTTGTGATTGATTATTAACTGTTAATTTATATGTTACATATACATTTAGTTCATCTAACTTTGTTTTTCCATATTGGTCACTTATGTTATTACCATTTTGGTCTTTATAATCAGATACTTTATATTGATAATCTGATGCAAATATCTCCCTTGAGTAATTAGTATCATAATATTTTTTATTATTAAATCCTATGTCTGAAAGTCTTATATCTATATCCCATAATTCTCTTATGTTTTCACTCTTACACTTTGGACATTGTGAGCTATCTGATAACTCTTCATTTCTTCCTTCATATCCACAATCGTTACAATGGAATTTGTCTAATGTGTCATATGTATATACATGTGATTTTCCATTAATTTCTATTGTTGTTTTTTGTACATCTTTTCTTAATGCTAGGTCAAATGTTTCTCTTTTTGTTAGACCAAAGTCTATATTTAAATGTTCTGGATATAATGCTTTATAAGTTATTCCTCCTATTGTTTTACTTTCTGTTGATTCTATAAATTTATTATATATTGGATATATTCCACCAGCATTTTCATTTGTGTATGAAGATATTCTACAGTCTTCTATAAATTGTAATTTACTTTTTGTTTCATTACTATCTCCAAATGCTCCTAATGCACTACTATATGCTGATGAATAACTATTTAGTGATATAGCATTATCTACTACATAATCATATATTTCTTTTATTCCATAAGGAGTTGAACATCTTGCTTTTTCTTCTGCTGAACCATGATTATGGTTTGTATTACAATAGCTACTACTATATTTGCCTACTATATATGCGGTATTTGTTCCACTCATATATAAACTTCTTCTTACATTATAACTTTGAGGTGCTGAGCTAATTTCTGCAAAATTATTATTAAAGTCAATTCTTTGTCCTGCATTTTCAGTAGCATTTGAGTTTACATCACTATTACTTAGTGGAAGTCTTGGACCTGTGTACTGAGTTGCTTGATATATTTGACCATCATATACAAACTCTATGTAATATTTTTTCTTAGAGTCTAGGTCATTAAATTCGTAGTACCCATCATCCCCTGTTACATATGGATTTACTAATTTTGGTCTATTAGCATCTGGTTTAACTATACTACCATCTTGATAGTGTAATATTACTTCTACTCCTTTTTTAAAGCTTTCATTTCCATCTTTAATACCATTTACTTTTGATTCTTTACTTGCTTTTTCATCTTCCCATACATATCCTGCTAATTTTATTTGTAAGTTTTTACCTGGTGGTGGTGTTACTGTTGATGGTGGTTCACTTTGTTTTGGTATTTCTATTTCCATCATATCTTGTTTTAGTGTTCTTGTTCCTTTTGTTGATAATAATCTTTGGAATCCACAATCTATTTCTACTACTTTTGAATTTGATATTGTACATTTATAATAATTGACATCACTATATACTGGTTTTGTACCTATTTGTACTCCAGCATCATTATACTCTGGTTCTGATCCTGTTTGTTCTCTTTCTGTTTTATCATCTTCAGTTTCTGTATATATATTTTTATATTTTTTAGCTTTATAATATGTTAGTGTTGCTTCTGTCTCCATCCATTCAAAATCTATGTGAATTTTCTTTATTTCTTCATCTTGTTTTTCATCGAATTTTACATAGAACTCCTCGTTTGGCTTTGGATATTTTTGTTCTGTTATATCTACTAAGTGCTTATCATCCATTGTTTCGAAATATTTAGGTATAACTTCTTGCCCACCTATTATAAAAGATTTTATTTCAATTCTTGATGTTTTCTCACCAATTATATACATGTCTTTTATTCCGCCTAGTACTAATCCGTAGTCTCCAGTTATGTAATCTATTTTAAATGGTCCTACTACATACTCTTTTGTATCATAGTTATAGTTTGTTTTCACCTTATCTTTAACGGTTTTGTCCTCTTTTTTCATGGTTCCGCCGTTAGCTTTTACTTTTGTTATAAAGTCATTATAAGCAGCAGCTTGTTGTCCTAGTGCATCTGCTATCATACCACTGCCTGTTGGCTTAGGAACTTTTTTGTTGCTTGATAATGTTACTGTATCCCAAATTGCTTCTTGTTTTATTCCTGACCAATCATTCCAACCTGGATCTGGGAATGTTACAACATATGCTTCATAATCTGTAGCTGCTCTTGAACCATCATCAAAGTAATATGCTCTTGATGTTAATGTATCTACCTTTATATGACTCTTATCTTTAACCCATCCAGTTGTTTTACCATTCATTGAATTTGCATATGCTAAAATTTCTTCATAACTTTTACCATGACCATTTAAAGAAGCTCCTTTTTCAGCACAATATATTGGTTGTGGTATTCCATCACCTATTACTCTCCAGTAGTCTCCAATCTTTTTTACTGTTCCTTCTTTAAGTTCGAATAATGCTCCTGGTGCTAATGCTTCTACGCTTTCATTTCCTACCTTTTGTATTACTTTTATAGTATCTATTTCTTCATTTTGTTTTTTACCTGTTAGAATAAAAGGTATATTTTTTGCAAGTACAAATACTATAACTGCTAATATTACAAGAACTATTAAATTAATTATTCTTATTATTTTTTCTTTCATATTAATATACCTTCCTTTCTACATTCTTCTTAATACTATTTTTCTTATATAGTAAATACTTACTGCTACTATAGCACATATTAAGCTTGAAATAATTAATGTATATATAATTGCATCACCTGTTTTTACACTTATTACAAGGTCTGCTGCTGACATATCGTCTTCACCACTTACTTTATTTCCGTGGGTTAGAGTCTATATCTTGTTTTCCTTCTTCATTGTATACTTCATATATTTCTGCATTATTATTTACTATTCCTACGTTATTTTCTGTCATTTTTTTAGTTAATGTTAAGCTTAGTTCTTTACTTTGTCCTGCTTCTATTTTTGTATTTGCTAAACTTGAATTATATAAGTCTCCATTGCTTGCTGCATACCAATCTCTATTTAGTTCTGAATTGAATTTCATATCTTTTGGTGTGTAGTCTACTACTTTTTTCACATAGTTTGCTATAGAACCTTCATTTGTAACTACTATTTTATACTCTACTATAACTGTTGCATTTTTAAGTTCTTTTGCTGGAATTTCAACTTTTGCTACTTTTAAATTGTTGTAATTATATGTTTTTACAGTATTTCCATAAGTAACTGTTACTGCTGATATATATTTATCAAGCCTCATATCAGATTTATCAAGTTCTATTAAGCCTATGTCTATATTTCTTGCATTAGAATTTGTTATTTTTATTGTGTCTGAAACTGCAACTGTTTGCTCTTTTCCGGTTATTTCCATAGTTACATTTATAAAGTCTGAATTTGTACTTTGACTTACATTATTTTTCTTATATTCTGTTAATTTGTATAGCTCGGTATTATATACAAATACTACTAAATATTCACCTTCGTCAATTCCAGTAAATACATATTCTCCATTTGATGATGTTGCATTTGTTTTTATAACTCGGTTTGTTTTTTTATTTAATAACCTTACTTCTATTCCTGGAAGTAATATCTCATTATCATCTCTTTCTCCATTTGCATTTGCATCAAGCCATGCTAGACCTGAAATTACTTTTTTGTTGTCTGATGGATTATTTGGATCGTTTGGATCTTCTGGCTTTTCTTCTCCTCTATATGCTTCTTCATTGTATTCTATTGTTGCTTTTACTTTGTTTGATTCTATTTTGTCAAAGCCTTTTGCATATATGCTTGCATAATTTTCTATTTCTTTTTGTTTTTCACCTTCTGGCAATAATTTAGCTTGCATTGTTACCCTAAATTTAACTGTTTGCCCTTCTTTGAATGTTTTATTTATAACTAATTTTTCTTCATCATAATTTTTTATTTTTACACTTTCATTACCTATTATAGTTTCTACATCTACTATTTTCATTCCTTCTGGAACTATATTTTCAAATGTAAAGTCGCTTGAATATACACTACTTGTATTTTTTACTGTATATTCAAAAGTAATTTGCTCATCTTCTTTTACATATGGATTATCTAACTTTGATTGTACAATTGTAAAATTTAATTTGCTTACTGTGTTTTTTATTATATTTCCAGTATATTCTTCTCCATTTACTTCTGCTGTAACTGTTGGTGATATTTCTCCTATTATATCTCCTATTTTTGTTTTTACATTACAATTTACTTCTGAACCTATATATAGTTCTTGTATTATGAATTCTACAGTATTAGTATTTTTATTTATATTTATATTAGCCACTATTTCTTCTTCTAAGTTTACTAAATTTACTACCTTTGCTTCTTCAATTTCTAAACCTGCTGGTATTTGCACTTTTATGCTTACATTTTTTAATGAATTATGATTATTTCTTTGTTCTACTTTTGCAGTATATGTAAGCTCATCATCTTTAATTAGTACTGAATCTGTAGTCATACTATGTTTTACCATAAGTGCTATGTCTGCTTTAGCAGCTTTTAATATATACTCATTAGAGTTTATTTCTTTTTGCATGTCATCTGCAATAGCTTTTACAACCATTGGTATTAGTAATTCTGAATTTTCAGTAGAATTTATTTGTACACTTTCTATTTTTATATCAAATTCAACTTTTACTTTTTGACCTGCTTTTAATTCTCCTATGTTTATTGTTTTTAATGGTTCACTACTATCCTCATATCCATTAGCAAAGTCTTCTTCTTTATATTCTGTATGTAATGTTACATAGCTTCCTATTTCATTTTCGCTACTAGGAGCTGTGATATTTAGTTTAGTATTTTTAGCATCTACTGTTCCTTGGTTCTCTACTTCTGCTATAAATCTTATATAAGCACCATCTCTTACTATAGAATTTTCAGGAGCTGCTGAGCT
Organism: uncultured Clostridiaceae bacterium; assembly: GCA_950096965.1. GTDB lineage: Bacteria > Bacillota > Clostridia > TANB77 > CAG-508 > UMGS1663. Next base: position 18,165 of record CATNCV010000026.1, read on the forward strand.
TAATGTTACATTTAATATAGGCGCTATACCTGTTGAAAGTGTTATTGCTCTTGAAGTTGCTCTGTCTTCTAATATTTGTTCTTCTTGCTCATTGTCGAAGTATACTGTGTATAGTGAGCTTGCTGTTTGTGAATAGTTTAAGTTTTCTGGTACTTGCATATTATATGTAAATTTCATGCTTTCCCCTATACCCATACCTTCATTATTGTTTAGCACTATTAAATATGATTTTACATTGCTAAAGTTTGTTACTTCTTGTTTCCATCCATTTGCTTGATTATTTAAATCTTTATCTGCATTACCATTTTCACTATAATATATAGTTACATTTTCTAATACATCTGATTCTATTTTGCTTAGCATTGGTATATTTAATGTGTTATTTAAGCTTTCACTTGTTTTTTCTGTATTTGTTACATCTTGTGCAAATGTTCTTCCTAATATTTTTACATTTTTTATAGGCTTTCTATAATTATTTATTATTTGTATTTCAGCTACAGCATTTCTTGCTGCTTCTTGTACTTCTAAGCTTGCTTCTTCATTTGATGTTAATGCTGTAATTTCTTTTCCTTCTGCATAGTTTGATATTTTATTTACTGTTACTATTCCTATTGGTGCAACAAAATTAACATTCATATTAACCTTAGTTTGCTCTTCTTCATTTATAACAGTCATTCCTACTACATCTTCTTTACTTGGTGTTAAATTATTTGTAGTTATGTCTGCTGTTATAAGTATATTTGTTCCTCCTGTTATAGTATCTTTAGAGTATTTTGTTTGTGTTCCTTTTAATGATATCTCTAATATTTTTGTTCCATCTGGTGCTACTTTTAATTCTTCTTTTTCTTTTACTAATTCATCTTCATATAATAATTCAATATTTTTTATATCAATTTGTTCTACATATGATGGAAATTCTAATACTATTTTAGGGTTTGTATATAATTTATTGTAGTTTGATGATGTATTTAATATAGCTCTTATTTCTACATTTTCATTTTTCACTATTGTAGATAAGTCTTTCATATTAGACATAAGGTCTATTTTTGTTTGTGGTTCTATTAAGTTTATATTTGCTTCAGAGTCTTGTTCTACTAGTACTTCTCCATTTAAACTTGCTACCATCTTTAATTTTGTATTTATTTTTTCAAAGTTTGATATTTGTTCTTTACTGTAACCTATATCTGTTTTTATTGCTTTTTCAAAATTTATTTCAAGTTTTCCTTCTGTTTGTGGTTTACTTGTTTGTATTTTTATATTATTTATATCTAATTCATTTATATTTAATTGTAGTATTCCATTTTCATCTACTTGCATATTTTTATCTATTGTTGCTATTTCAGTACTTCCAGAATATATTTTTATATATCCTTCTTCTCCTAGAATTTTCACTAAGTTTTCTTTTGATACTTTTATATTTTTGTAATATGCATAATTTTGATTTGCATATGTTGTACTTCCTTGTACTTTTTCTGATTTGAATGCATCTGCATTTTGTTCAATTACTATTTCATCTATCAAGCTTGATAGACCTATATTAGCTGTTATTTTCTCATTGTATGTTATTTCTTGTTTTTCATTTGATATATAATTTGCATATATTTGACCTTTACTTAAGCTTTCTGTTGCCTCTAATTCAAAGTCTACTACATTTCCTATTTTTTCTTGTATATCTATAGTGCTTTCATTATTTGCTTGTAGTACAGTTTCATTTGCATTATATAGAATAATATTTGAATTTACTTTTATATTTAAACTTGTTTGTTCACTATTTAAGGCTTCTTCTGGGTATATATATGTTATTACATATTCATCTTGTGCTTGTTTTTTCCATGAAATGTTTTCGTTTTCATCTTTAATATTTTGAGTATTAATTGTTATTATTCCATCTTTAATCACATAATTATTTTCATTAAATGATATGCCATTTTCTTCTCCTCTTGTGGCTTTCATACTATTTGCATTAACTTTTATATCTTTTGGAGGAATATTATTTATGTTTGGAATTTCTATTTTTAATTGTGTACTTTTTATTGGTGCACTATTTTCTTTAACTCCTGATGTTATAGTAGTTTGCATTATTAAACCTTTTTGTTCATTTATGTTAAAAGGTACAAATTTATTTATATTTGCTTGCACATATGCTTCTGATAAGGTATTCCAATTTAAACTTAAAAGCAATTCTTTTTCTATTTCATGTTGATTAGCTTTGTTATCAACATATATTCCTGATATATTGCTTTTATTTACTGCACTAAATTGTTTTGGATTATAGCTTTCAGAATTTTTAAATTGTATTGGTATTTCTATTGTAACACTTTCCCCTGCATCTATTTGGTTTAGTAGTATTTCATTATTTTGCGTATTTACATGAGAAATAAATTCAGAATTTATAGTTTCTAAAATATTAAAATTTGCTTCTTCAAATTTTATTTTAGCATTTTTTAAGTATCCTGAATCTTTTACTGTTATTTGTGCAATTATTTTATTTTCTTCACCTATGTTTTTTGTTGTTTCATATGTCTTTGTATTTTCTTTTTCTAGAAAATATGTATCCATCTCAACATTTTGATTTTTTGTTTTTGCATTTTGATTATTTAAATTAGCTGCTATTGCTTCCCCTATATGAATTCCAATAACATTTAAGTTAGTTAGCATAATTAATAAAACTAACATACTTGCTACTATTTTTTTACATTTTTTGTACATAAAAAAATCCTCCTATTTTTTTAATTCGCTTATACTTTATTATACCTCATTTTT
>CATNCV010000027.1 GCA_950096965.1 uncultured Clostridiaceae bacterium
GAAATTTTTGAGTAGTATGTTTATTTTATTTGATGATACTGAATTGCTTAAGGAGGATTAGTATGTTGTCAGATATTGATAAAGAGAGTTTGAAATATAATTTTTTAATTCAATTTTGTGAAAAATATTCTATAATAGACATAGATGCACATTATTATTTAAAATTAGCTTATGAACAGTTAAAAGATAAAATGTCAGAAAAAGAAATTGAAAATATATTTATTTATATGTATAATGCTTTTGATGAGCATTTTTATGGAATGGAGGGATAATATGAAATATCAAATAGGCGATAAAGTTGAATTAAGAAATGGATGTATTGTAGTTATTACAGATATACGAGGGTCAATTACAGGAGATTATTGTTATATAGCCAATACATCACCAATACCAGAGGATAGAATAATAAGAAAAATAGAAGATTAAAGATATTCAAAAGAATATCTTTTTATTTTGCTCCGAAATGAGCATATAAACTATAAATAAAATAACTAATAAGCGTTGATATAGACGTCTATTTTTTATATCCAAAATTCGACTATATGCAGGTCGTAAACAAGTGCATAACTACATCGTGAACGAAAAACACGTAAAAGTTCGTAGTAGGAGAAAGGAAAACATTATGAAAAGAAAATTTTTAGAAGATTTAGGACTTGAAGCAGATATTGTAGAAAAGATTATGGCTGAAAATGGTAAAGACACAACAACATTAAAAGCAAAAGTAGATGATTTAACAGAGCAAATAGCTGTTAAAGAAACTACTATTTCAGAAAAAAACAATAAAATAGCTGAACTTGAAAAAGTAGACGTCGAAGCTATTAAAAAAGAACAATTTGATTTGGGAAAAGCAGAAGGTTCTAAAGAAATTGAAGTTTTCAAAAAGCAAAATGCTTTAGACAAGGCTTTATCACAATATAAAGCTAAAGATACTAGCATTTTAAGTAAGATGTTAGATATGGAAAAGGTAAAATATAATGATAATTTTGAAATCGTGGAAGGTTTAGAGGAACAAGTAAACACTCTAAAAGAAAGCCACGATTATTTATTTGAAAATGATAAACCTTTACCACAATTTACAGGAAATATTAACCAACCAAAAGGAAATGCAATTACAAAAGAAGCATTTCAAAAGATGTCTTACAAAGACAGAGTTGCTTTGAAAAATGAGCAACCAGAAGTATATAAAAATTTAAAAGATGAATAGGAGGAAATAGTTATGGCAGATAACGTAACAAAAATAGCAAATTTAATTGACCCAGAGGTTATGGCAGATATGATTTCGGCAAAATTACCAAATAAAATTAGAGTAGCACCTTTTGCAAAGGTAGATAATACATTAGAAGGTGCAGAAGGAGATACTATAACAGTACCTAAATTTGCATACATTGGAGATGCAGAAGATGTAGCAGAAGGTGTTGAATGTGGGTTAACTACATTACAAGCTTCTAGTGAAAAAGTAACTGTAAAAAAAGCAATGAAAGCTGTAGGATTAACAGATGAAGCTGTACTATCAGCACATGGAGATGTTGTAGGAGAAGCTAATAATCAATTAGCATTATCTATAGCAAGTAAAGTTGACAATGATTGTATGGATGTTCTAACAGATGAAACAGCAGAAGGAAGATTAATCTATGATGGAACAGCTAATAAACTATCATATGAAGGAATAGTAGATGCATTAGATGTATTTGAAGAAGAGGTAAATGGAGAAAAAGCAATGTTCGTACATCCAAAACAAGTAACAGGACTAAGAAAAGATGCTAACTTTATTTCTGCTGATAAATATAATCAAAATGTCGTATTAAAAGGTGAAATTGGTATGATAGCAAATACAAGAATAGTACCATCAAGAAAAGTAAAAGAAAATACAGAAAAAACCGCTTATTTAAACCCAATTATTAAAATAGAGACAGAACAAGAAACAGAAGATGAAACACCTGCATTAACAATCTATGTAAAAAGAAATGTTAATGTAGAAACTGAAAGAAAATCACTAAAAAGAACAACAGAAGTATCAGTTGATGAAATTTATGCTGTTTCAGTTTCTAACGACTCTAAAGTAGTATTAGCAAAATTCAAAAAATAAAAAGGAGTTGAAAGGGCATGACAACATATACAAACTATAATTTTTACATAGATATATATAAGGGCAACATGCCCCAAGACGATTTTGAAAGATTAGTGATAAAAGCAAGTTACGAAGTACAAAAAAACATCTTTAATAGACCTATAACAGGATTTGAAGAAGAAGTACAAATGGCAACTTGCTCTATTACTGATATACTATATAAAATCGAACAATTAGAAAATAAAAAGAATACAACAATATCAGATAAAACATTAAAAAGTGAAAGCGTTGGGAATTATTCAAGAACATTTGAAAATTCTAGTGTAACTGATATAGATGTACAAATATCTAACCAAAAAGAAAAAATAAAAGAAGAACTTAGAAACTATTTATTAACAACAGGTTTACTATATAGGGGTGTTTAATATGTTTGATAAAGATATAACAATAATAAATAAATATATTGATAAAGATAGAAAACCACAATATAAAGTAAGCTATGTAAAAGGATTTTGGAGTTCTAGCAAAGGAATATCAATAAATGGTGTTTTATTGCAGTCAAATGACAATTTAACAGCAGTAATTCTTATGAATGAGAAAAATCAAGATAAACAATCTTATCAAGAACCAAAAGAATTTGAAAAGAACCAGGAAGGATGGACATTAAAAGAAGATGATTATTTAGTAAAAGGAATAGTTAATGATTTTACAACTATTACAAAACTAATAGAAGATTATCAAGATACAATGAAAATTACTAAAGTTTCAACAAATGATTTTGGTTCTAAAGATATGTGGAATTTTGAAGTAACAGGAGCTTAATATGAAAGTAGATTATATGGTAGCTTTTAGTGATATTCAAAAACAACAGATAATAGACAAATATGGTCTAGATGGTGGAAGAACACAGAAGGTTATTGATAGTGTATTTATGGGATATATGGATAAATATATGCCTATGGATAGCGGACAAATGATAACAAGTATGTATAATTCTACAAAAGCAGGAAGTGGAGAAATAAATATAAATGTTCCTTATGCCCATTACCAACACGAAGGGGAATTATATGTGGACCCTAAAACTGGAAAAGGAGCTTTTTACGATAAAAATAGTGGACGATTTTGGAGCAGACCAGATATCAAAAAAGTTCCAAGTGGAAAGAAACTAAACTATCACGGTGGAGCATTAAGAGGAGACCATTTTGTTGAAAGAATGTTAGCAGACCATTTTGAAGATATATTAAATGCAGGTCAAAAGGAGATAGATAAATAATGAAAGCAATAATTGATGAAGTAAGAGATTATATGGCACAATGCCCATATTTGAAAGAATATGCAGAATTAAATATAGAATACTTACAAGATAAAGTAAATACATATTCTATCAATGAAAATGCAGGTTATAACCCAGTAATTTCAGAAGATATAATAGGAAATCAAGACATGCAATTTCTATTTACTTTTGATAGCAAACTAATATGGAACGAAGATATCCAAAATAATATAGATAATTCTAAGTCATACGAAAATATAAGAAATTGGTTAGAAACAAATAATAAAAATGAAATATTTCCTGACATAAAAGGAATATATGAAATTGGAGCGACAACAAATGGCTATATATTTGCAACAAATGCAGATGAAGCTATTTATCGTATCCAATGCTATTTAAAATATTATAAGGAGGTTTAATATGGCGACTAGAACAAAACCACAAGAGGAAACTCCAAACGAAAATGATATCAATTTATTAAGTGAAGAAAGAGAGGAAAATATAATGCCAGAAACAGAAATAAAATATGAAAGATTAAATAATACATGTAAAGTTAATTTTTTAAATACAACACCAAAAGCATCAACGCCTAAATGGGATATTATAGGTAGAGGTATTCCATCAAAAGAAAACAGTTATGGAGCAAAAACATCAGATGAACACTGGATTATAGAAGATAATGAGAGACATTCAGTAGATGGATATTCATTAGGTTCAGATATAGAACAAACAGCAATAAAAGGCGATGGTGTATTTGAATATATTGACGACTTAATGTATAGACTAGCAAAAGGTTCGGAACTTGAAACACAGGCACTTGAAATATATAAATATAGAGTAGATGAAACAGGTTCAATACCAAAATATGATGCAAGATTATTTAATGTATTAATAGTTATAGATACAGACACTCTTGAAGGTGGAAATCCATATAAGTTAAAATATAAAATTCAAGTACAAGGAGACCCTACGTTTGGTAAAGTTACATTTACTAATGGAAAACCAGAATTTGCAGAAAATACAGGAAATTAGACAAAAAATATAAAAAAATTATAAAAAGCGCAATTTTCGACAAATTTTGCGTTTTTTATATTGTATACTCTTTTTATATAAAAATAAAAGGAGGAATTTTATATGGAAGAAAATGTACAAAAACAAAAGAAACCAATTTATAAAAAATGGTGGTTTTGGATAATTGCAATTGTTGTTATAGGTATAATTGCAGGTTCTCAAGGAGGAGATAATACAACAACTCAAACATCAGACAATCCTATTAGTAGTAAAAATGAAAAGACAGAATATAATCAAGGAGAAGAAGCAAGATTAGGGAATGGAGCAATAACAATAAACAAAGTAGAAAAATCTCAGGGAAATACATATGATAAACCTAAAAGTGGAAAAGAATTTGTTATAGTATATTTGACAATTGAGAATAAAGGCAATAGTAATTTAAGTTATAATCCTTTCTATTTTAAAATGCAAAATTCACAAGGGCAACAAGAAGATACAACTTTTACAGTTATTGATAATGATACAGCATTACATAGTGGAGAATTAATCCCAGGCGGAAAGATAACAGGAACAGTAACATTTGAAGAACCTATAGGAGATGACGGACTAGTACTAATATATAATGATAATATTTGGAGCTCAAAAGAATTAAAAATAAACTTAAAATAGCAAAATAAAAACACTTACATAGGTAGGTGTTTTTTATTTGGGTGGATTATGAAGAATGTAACTAATGAAAGTTTGAACTTGTTCTTTTTGTTTAGGAGATAGTTTTTTTATATTTCTTGTAAATTCAATTAAATCATCTATATCTTCTAAATCTTCAATATCATTATCACTAATTAAGTAATCAACAGTTACATTAAAATAATCTGCTATTTTTTTAAGTACTTCATAACTTGGTCTTCGTATATTACTTTCATACATACCAATTGTGCTTGTACCAATATTAAGTTTTTTTGCTAGTTCCGCTTGCGTTAAACCATGCTGTTTCCTTAAATCCTTTAATTTTTTAGAAAACATAAAAATCACACTCCTTATCATTATATTATCACTAAAAGAAAAAAAAATCAATAAAATTGTAAAATATATATTGACTTTTGTTTCAATGAGTGATAATATAGTCACAACAAGAAAATAAGGAGGTGAATTATATGGTTGTAATGATACCTTTTCATGTAGATACTACTAAAATACGAATGGAAAGAGCAAGACTAAATTTAGACAAAAAGCAGTTAGCTGAGAAAATAGGAGAAACAAGATTCGTTGTTGGAAGTATCGAAAATGAAAAATATAAAACAGTTAAATTAACAGTTTTAGAAAAATTAGCAGAAGCTTTTAATTTAAAAGTAGAAGATTTATTAAAAAAAGAAGAGAGATAATGTGTAATCGCCAAACCACAACATTATCTCAACCGAAAGAACAAAGTTCTTATCTACGAATATTGTATCACAGATAAAGACTTTGTTCAAGTACCAAATTGAAATTTGGAAAAGAAAGGAGTCTTTTTATTATGCAAAAAGAAGAAAAAATAAGAAATGTTTATAAAAAACACGATATAATAATGAATAACAAAACCTTAGAGTCAATACTAAAAGACAAAAATAGAACTAAATCATTAACAAGAATGTATAAACAAGAAGAAATTAAATCAATGCAAGAGATATTAGGAAAAGAAACTAATGATTACTATTTTACGCAAAAAGAATTAGAATTTGTATCTAAAATAGATTTGTTTGACCCATATATGATAAGTGTAGCAAAAGAAATATGGAAGCAAAAAGATAACCCTAAAATGTTAAAAATGTATTTAGCAATTTTAGAGAAAGAAGGTATAGCAAATGATAGTAATAACTAATTGGTGGGGAATATTCTTCTCATTTGTAATACCAATAATATTATGGGGAATAGGTTTATATTATGTAGGTGTCGAAGAAGGGAGAAGAAAATATGCAAGAGTTCAATTTAAAGAAAGAAACAGAAGAAATATTACAACTAAAAAAAGAATTACAAGAAAACCTTAAAGAGCTAAATAAATATGGAATAACATTAGAAGATGTCTTAGAGGAAATGGAGGAAAGAAATTAATGAGCAACTTAATAGAAATTGATATTAACGAAATAAATAATTTTAATTATGAACAACTTGATAAAGACACTTCAAAAGAATTAAAAAATATAACAACTGAGCTATCTGCGATTAATAGTAACTTTAAATATAATGTTGGTAAACAGTTAAATAAAGCACAAGAATTATTATCCAAAAACGGATATGGTTGTTTTACAGAATGGTTTGAAAGTTATGGTTTGAAAAAAGATAAGGTATATGACTGGATTAGATATTATAAAGTATTTGTCGGAAATTCCGATAATAAATCAAAGTTAGAAAAAATATCTGATAGTAAAATTTATGAAATAGGAAAACTCGAACAAAAACAACAAAAGGAAGTTTTAGAAAATATTAATTTAGAAAATATGACAACACAAGAGGTAAAAAAATTAACAAGACAATTAAAAGATGAGCAAGAATATTCTCAAGAATTACAAGAAGCAATAAAAGAAAAGGAAAAACAAATAAGAACATTAAAAAATGAAATTGAAAATATTCAAGTACCAGAAAAAGAAATAATAGAAAAAGAGGTTATAAAAGAAGTAATACCAGAAGATTTAATATTAGAAAAACAATCATTAGAGAAAGAACTGGAAACTTTAAGGAAAAGAGCAGAAAAAGCGGAAGATACAATAAAAAGTATTAAACTTGAAACAAAAATACAACAAGATAATGTATTTGATACTGCAAAATTAGATATGTTATTAAGTAATGTGAGAGACTTTTTGAATAAAAATTCTAAATTTACATATTTAAAGGAAGATTTACAAAATATACCACCTAAAAAAAGAAAGTTCGTAGAACAAGCAGTAAATTCTATAAAAGAATGGACCGTGCTTATGGAACAAGCATTAGATAATAGACAAGATGTTGTCGGAAATATAATTTATGGAGAAGGAGAGATTATAAATGAGTGATATAATATTAAAAGAAAATAAAGAAATTGAAAAAAAGGAATTAAATATAAATGATTTAATTAAAGGACTTGTAGATAGTCAAACAGTAATGAATTATGCTTTTGCAGGATTTAAAACTGAAACAGAACAAAAATTTAATGAGGTAAATACAAAGATAGATGAGCATGATATTCTAATTAAAAGAAGAATACAACTATCTCCTAATGAAGCTAAAAATATTAAAGATAAAGTAAAACAAAAAGTAAAAGATATTTGTGAAGAAAATGGATTAGAATATCATAAAATGAAATCAAAAGTATTTCCAAGAATATATAAAGCTATAAACGATAAAAATCAAGTAGCTACTTATAGAGAGTTACCAAGTTTCTATTTTAAAGAGATTATGCAAGATATAGAAGTTTTAGAAATTAATGTTAACGATTTAAAACATGAAGTAGCATAAATTAAAATTAAAGCATCAGATTAAGTTCTGGTGTTTTTATTATGGAGGAAATATGGAATATATAAAATTAAAAGAAAGAAAAGATATATTAAAATTAGGTTTTCAAGATGAAAACGGGGAAATTATAAAAGACGAAAACAACAGGGAAATCTATATTGAGTTTGATTTAGGAGATATAGAGCTACCTTTAAAATATAATAGATGTGTAAATCAAATAGAACAAGCTAGAAAGAATTTAAAAACACAATTTATTATTATAGATAAAAAGCAAGACCACAAAGGAAAACAACTATTAAGCTCTAACGAAGTAGAGAAAGTAAAAGCTACAAAACAATTTTACAAAGATATGGAAGTAGCAATGGATTTATTTTTAGGGCAAGGTGGTACTAGAAAATTTCTAAATGGTAAAAATCCTTATTGGGAAATGTGGGATGATATAGATGAAATACTAAAACCACATTATAATAAATTAAAACTAACAATTAACGATATGACAGATAGAATAAAAAATAAATATAAAGTAACTGAAAGTGATGTGTTGACTAATGAATAGTTATCCTAAATTTGCTCAAATAAAAGACAGAAAGTATAAAATAAATACAGATTTTAGAGTGGCAATAGAATGTGATAAAGTAGCAAGGTCAAATGTAAGCGAAGAAGAACGAGCATTAGCAATTATATATCTTTTATTTGGAGATGAAGGACTAAAAAACAGTCAAGATTGGAATGATTTAATATCTATTGCTTTAAAGTATTTAAGTTGTGGAAAAGAAAAGCAAGAAAATGACGAAGAAAAAGAAATAGATATGGATTTTGAACAAGATTGGGAGTATATTCGTACTTCTTTTTTTTATGACTATAAGGTTAAATTAGAACAAGGAACATATATGCATTGGTGGGAATTTTATAATTTGCTTTGTGGACTTTCAGATAAATGTATATTAAATAGAATTAGATTTATTAGAGACTTTGACATAGAACAAATAAAAGATAGTAAAGAAAAAGAAAAGTGGATAAAACAAAAAGAACAAGTGGCATTGAAGAAAGAAATTATAAAAACGAGTGAAGAAAAAAGACTAGATGAACTCTTCGAAAAACAAATGAGAGGAGGATAAAAGAATGTTAGATGGATACTTAAAAATAAAAACTAAATTAGATAATAGCGATGTGGACAAAGGAATAACAGAATTAGAAAATAAAATAAAAAAACTAGAAGTAGACAATTCTAATTTAAGCACAGAACAAAGAGGACTAGAAGAAGAACTAAATAAATATGGAAAATTGCAACAAGAAGCAGATAGTTATAAGCAAAAAATAAAAGAGCTTAATATGCAAAAAGAAGCAATGTTTAAAGCTAATCCAACTCTTGCAGTTTCAGTAGATACGCCAGAATATGCAAATATAAAAGAGCAAATTTCACAAATGAAACAAAAATATGCACAAACTACAAATGAAATAGACAAACAAGCACCTAAAATAGAAAAAATATATTCAAAGCTGGACAATGTAAAAACAAAGCAAGCAGAAAATAATACAAAAATGCAACAGTTTAAGCAGAAAATAGAACAAATAAATCTAAATAAAATTCAAGATGGAATAGATAGTGTAGGAAATAAAATGCAAAAGTCTATAAGCAAACTTGGAAAGATGGCTATGGCAGTAGTTGGAATTAGAACAGCTTTTAATGCAGTTAGACAAGCTATGAATGCAGTAGCCCAATATAATCCTCAAATTTCAGCAGATTTTGAATATATGAGATATTGCATAGCAAATTTGTTAGCACCAGCTATTCAAGGATTAGTAAAATTACTATATACAGTATTAAGCTATATAAATGCAATTGCAAGTGCATGGTTTGGAATAAATTTATTTGGAAACTCTAGTGCTAAGAATTTTAAGAAAATGAAAGATAATATGGGGGGAACAGCAAAATCTGCTAAAGAAATTCAAAAGTCTTTGCAAGGATTTGACGAAATGAATGTATTACAAGACAATGAAAATTCATCAGGTGGAGGAAGCGGAGTTTCAACCCCTAGTATGGATTTAAGTAATATGCAAGGAGAAATTCCAACATGGTTAAAATGGATTATAGATAATAAAGATTTAATATTAGCGACATTTGCAGGAATTACAGCAGGTTTAATTTCAATGAGAATTTTAGGATTAGAACCATTAAAAAGCTTGGGAATAGCAGTTTTAATAGGTGGTATTGTTTATACAATTTCTTCATTGATAAGTTATTTAAAAGACCCTAGTTGGGAAAATTTTGGGAAAATCATACAAGGTATAGGGGTTGCCATAATAGGACTAGGAATTTTAATAGGAAATGTGCCATTAATCGTAATAGGAGCAATAATATTAATTGTTGGTACAATAATTAAATATTGGGAACAAATAAAAACATTTCTTCAAGGCGGAATAGATTGGCTTGCTGAGCAAAGCGAATGGGTTCATGAAATGTTTGGAGATACTATAGGCAACATATATGATGCATTTGTAGGTTGTTTACAAGGAATATTAGACGCATTTGATGGTTTATTTACAGGAATTAAAGAAGTTTTAGATGGAGTTATAAAAATATTCAAAGGTATATTTACAGGAGATATGACTTTAGTACTTGAAGGATTTAAACAAGTTTTTAAAGGTATATTCGATGCTTTGTATGGAATAGCTAAATATCCGCTTAGCTTAATAGGTATCTCAGCAGATGAAGTATTTGGAGGAATAAAAACAGCATTAAAAGGATTATATAATGTATTTAAAGGAATATTCACTGGTGATATGAAATTGGTTTTAGATGGATTTAAACAAATTTTTAAAGGAGTTTTTGATGCTTTATGGGGTATTGCAAAAGCACCGCTAAACCTAATAATAAAAGGCATAAATTCTTTGATAAGAGGAGCTAATAAAATACATTTCGATATACCAGATTGGGTGCCAGGTTTTGGTGGAAAGACATTTGGATTTAATATACAACAAATACCATTACTTGCCAAAGGTGGAGTAATATCGCAACCAACACAAGCGATAATAGGTGAAGCAGGAAAAGAAGCGGTAGTACCACTAGAGAATAATCTAGAATGGCTAGATATATTAGCAACAAAAATAGCAAATAAAATAGATGCAGGTGGAGGTTATTTCATAATTAATATGGATAGTAGAACAATACAAAGAGGAATAGCAAAAAGACAACAAGAACTTGCTTTTGCTAAGAATGGGAGGTAACTATGTTATTAGATAAAGAAAGTTTAATAATAGATGGTGTAAAGATGGCTCAATACATAATAAAAGCAAAGTTTGGATATCATAAAATATGGGGAAAAGACACAGGAAGAGCATTGTCTGGGGATAATTCAGGAACATTAAAAGGAATATACCCTAAAATAACAATGACATTTAGAAAATTAAATGATGAAGAGACAGGAATTATCTTGTCTCTTTTTAATAAGGCAGAAAATAAAGTTACCTTCTACAACCCAGACTTAAAGAAAAAAGTAATAGATATGTCTTGCTATTCTAATGACCAAGAATATGACCAACAATATTTAGGAAAAACAGAAGGATATAGCAGTGCAGTAATATCAAATAAGAAAAGGGAGCATTATCAATGAAGAATGTAACAAATACTTTTAAAGATGACATAAGGACCTATGGTAGGCAGTTAGATTTTAAAATTAAAGTAAATGGCATAGATACAGATATGGATAATTTTAATTATCTAAAACCAGCATTTCACGCAGATTTATTTAAAACAGTGATGTATGAAATAGAAATAGATTCTAAAAATGAGCTAGAAAATAAAGCAAAAATTAATATAGAAGCAGGAGTCAAAGTAAATGAACCAATTTATCAATATATAAATTATAATACTTACACAGTAAATAGCTGTGAAAGACAAGAAGATACATTATCATATATAGTAAAAGCATATGATAAAATGGTTGAATCAATGATTGACTATGATTTAGAGTTGTCTGAAAAAATAAAGTTAAGAGAATATTTGATAATAATATGTCAAAGGCTGGGTTGGGATATAAGTAATATCCCAGCTACTTTTATAAATTCTGAAAAATTGATAGACCCTAATTTACATAGAGAAATTGGGTATACATTCAGAGATGCATTAGATGAAATTGCTACATTATCTTGTAGTTTTTTATTATTTATAGATGATGAATTTCGTATGATTTATTCAACAGAAACAGAAGAAATTATAGACGAAACTTATTTAGACGAAGACAGTATTACAATTGGAGAAAAATATTTTATAAATTCACTTGTATTTAGCAGAGCAGAAGAAAGCGACAATATATACAGAAAAAATGATGAAAGTATAGAAATAAATGGCTTGCACGAATATAGAATATCAGATAATCAATTATTAAGTACAAATGATAGAGATTTATATATAGATGAAATGTTTAACTATTTAAAAACTTTCGAATTTTATACTTTCGATGTAAAAACTAAAGGAATATTGTTTTTAGAAGCTTGTGATAGATTTAGTTTTGAACTAAGCGGAAAAACATATACAACAATATTGTTGAATGATGAAATAAACTTCGATGATGGTTTAACAGAAGATATTTATGTAGATAAGCCTGAAGAAACTGAAACAGATTACAAGTATGCAGATACTACAGACAAAAGAATAAATCAGGCTTATATATTAGTAGATAAACAAAATCAAAAAATCACTCAACTAACCCAAGAAACAACAGAACACGAAGAAAAAATAACTCAAGTAGAGCAAAATGTAAATGGAATAAATAGTATAGTATCAAATCATACAGAAAAAATAGAAGAAGTACAAGAAAAGACTAATTTAAATACTGATGAAATTGCAAGGTTAGGTAGTACTGTGACTATAGAAGGAGCAGAAATAAAAGTAGATGCTAGTAAGAATCCTGCTAAGATATACATTTATGGTAATAGTGAGCAAGAGACAAATGAGAATAGTCCAGGCCCAGATTATCCTTCAGAAATTCACAATGTTGGAGAAAACGGAAGTATAGATATTAAAATACAAAATAAGAATCTATTTTCAACTGATGATATAGAAAATGCTTATATTACAAATGCAGGAGAATATATATCTAACAAATTCAATGCTATGACTCCACTTTTAAAAGTTCAAAAAAAGAAAATTTCTGCAAGAGCTAATACTAATATTCTTGCTATGAATTTTGCAGAATATGATAAAAATAAGAATTTCTTAGAACGTCATAGTGTAAATAACATATCAAAATGTACTGAAAATATAACCACAAATACAGAATATATTAAATTTGGACTTACTTTAGATAATGAAACAGAAATGACTAAAGAAGTGCTTGACAGTTTAGAAATACAATTAGAAGAAGGCGAATTAACTGATTATATAAAAAACGAAGAACAAATAATACATTTTCCACTTGAAGAGCAAGTATTACATAAAGATGACTATCTTGCAGAAGATGGAATACATCATAAGAGAAAGACTGTGGTACTAGATGGGACAGAAAATTTTACATATGAAAGCGCTGGAAGAATTTTCATGGTAATACATGATATCAAAGATGTAGGAAAAGTAAGAACAGCAGACATATTATCTAGTCACTTTAAAATTAATAATACAGGAGAAGAAAAAACTGCTTTTCATTATCAGAAACTTATATATTTTTTTCCTAATAGCGATATAACTTCATTAATAGAATGGAAGGCGTGGTTAGACGAACAATACGAAGCAGGCACACCTGTTACAATAGAATACGAACTAGCAAACGAAGAAATTGTACCATATACACCCTTGCAAGAAGATGCAATGAATAGTATTTATACGTTCAAAGGAATAAATTATATTTCGTGTATAAACTCAGTTAAGCCAAAAAAATTAGTATTAACATATTATCCTAACACACCTTATAACGAAACATTAGTTAATAAAGAAACTTTTGACAAAGTAACTACAGATATGAATACAGAGTTTAATATAAGAGCAAATGAAATTGAAACAAGTGTAAAAGAAAGTACAACATCTAGTATATTAACACTTCTTAACAACGGTTATTTAACAGCAGAACAAGTAAATGCTTTAGTCAATGGAAATGCAGAAGATATAGTCACTATCAAAGAACAATTAAAGCAAACAGTTACTTCATCACAAATGCAAATTGAAATTACAAAAGCAATTGACGGTGGAGTCAGCTACTTAAAAAATACACTTTTTACAATAGATGAGAATGGTATGGCAATTGCTACTAATCAAGATGAATTTAATGCACTTTATAATAATAAAGGTATGTATCTATATTCATATGAAGAAATGATTGCTAAATTTGATGTGAATGGTGCAACAATAACAGGTAATTTAACATTAGAAGGAGAATTTATCACACAAAATTTAAGAATGATAAATACAACTGTAGAAAATGTGAAACACACGCATATTCATTGGATAGGAGGTTAGAAAATGGCAACAATTAATGGTTCAACAGGTAGGAATGCTAGTCATTGGAGATATTATTTAGTTTGTACTGAACAGAATGTTGATGTAGGTAGTAATACATCAAGATTAAAAGTAGAAGTGTTTTTAGGTGCAACTTCATATTCAAGAGCAGTAAGAGGAAATATAACAGCAACTCATACTATAAATGTAAATGGAACAAATTACACATTTAATACAGGAGCATATACAATTGAAAAAAATACAAATGTAAAATTAGGAGAGATAACAACTAATAATATTCAGCACAATGCAGATGGAACAAAAATAGTATCAGTAAGTGCAAGCTCACCAGACTTAGCACAAGCAAGTGGGTATGGGCCTTATAGTGGTAGTGCAAGTGGAACAGTTACACTAACAACAATACCACGTGCTTCTAGTATAACTTGTGCAGATGGAAATATAGGAAGTGCTACTACAATTAATATTAACAGAGCAAGTGCAAGTTTCACACATACATTAAAATATAACTTTAATGATTTGACTGGAACAATAGTTAGTAAAACAGCAAATATAAGTGTAGGCTGGACAATACCAATTTCTTTTTACACTAAAATTCCAAATTCAAAAAGTGGACAAGGTAAAATAACTTGTGAAACATACAATGGAAATATTTTGATAGGAACATCAGAATGTAATTTTAATGCTCTTGTATTAGAAGCAAATAATAAACCAAATATTGACGCTACAATAGTCGATGTAAATACAACAACAAAAACACTTACAGGTGATGAAAATAAGTTAGTAAAATATTTCTCAAATGCAAAAGTAACAATAACAGCAACAGCAAAAAATAGTGCTAGTATTAAAAGTAAAAAAGTTATATGTGGAGGAAAATCAAAAGAAACAGACATATCTAACATAGAAAATGTAGAAAGTGGAACATTTGATATTAGTTGTATTGACAGTAGAGGATTTACAACAAGTAAGACAATAACAAAAACATTAGTAAATTACATAAAGCTAGCAATTACAAGCTTAACAATAGAGAGAGAAACTAGTACTTCTAATACAGTAAAGATAAATTGTAAAGGAAACTATTTCAATACATCCTTTGGAAGTGTAGCAAATACTTTAGCATTGAAATGGAGATATAAATTAAAAAATGGTAATTGGTCAGGCTATACAACAGTTACAGCAACAAAGAGTGGAAATACATTTAATTACAATGGAACATTAGGAACAAACTTTGATTATCAACAAGCGTATGAATTTGAAGTAGTTGCTCAAGATAAATTAATTACAAATACAATAGTAAAAGAAGTAACAGCAGGAATACCACTCGTAGACATTTGGAAAAATAATGTAAAGGTGAATGGAAATTTTATAGCAAATCAGTTAAAAGGTAATGCAGACACAGCTTCAAAGATTAATACTAGAGGGACAATAACTGCTGAAGCTGGAACGACAAAGCCACCAGGCGGTTTAAGTTTTCAAAATTCATATAATAATGGCTATCCTCATCAATTTGGAAATGTACTAAATCTGAATGGTGGAGGAGCTTCACAATTGTTTATGGGTTGGGAAGGAAGTAGAATAAGAGGAGCATTATTTTATAGAAGTATGAGAGACTACACAGGAGATGGAACATCATGGTCACCTTGGGGAAGAATACCATCAACTACAGAATTATACAACAATACTTCTGGTTCAAATGGAACAATAACATTAAGCGAAAGTGCTGCTAATTTTGATTATTTAGAGATACATTATTTTTCAGACTTAAATAATGATTATGGCTCTGTTAAAATAGGTACTCCAAATCGGGAAAAAATTTAGAGTATCTTGGAATGAAATGTCAACAGACAGCAATACTACTAATTCATATTCTTTTGGAACACAATTACAAATTAATGGCACTTCAATTTCTGTATATAATAATGCTTATGGAATAGTTCGATTTGGTACTACAGAGTTTATTAAAGATAATAGAACAAAGATATGGAAAGTATTAGGTTATAGATAGAAAGGAGAAATAATATGGCATTAAAAAAAGAAATAGAATTAGAGAATGGAGTTATAGTTAATTATCATAGAATAGTATCAATTAATAAAATAACAAACAATCAAATTATAATAGAAGTAGCAAGCTATATAAATGAAAATAAAAGACAAGAAGAAATAGATTATTATAATTCAACAGATGAAAATAAATCAATGAATGTATTTATAGACACTACATATGTAAACGTAGACTATGATGAGAATAAAGTTATACAAGATTATTATAACTATTTAAAAACAACAGAAAAATTTGAAAATGCGGAGGATATTTAATATGAAAAATTTTATAAATTTTATAAACAGTACACTAGCAACAACACTAGTGTATTTTTTAGGTGGTTGGGATATAGCACTACAAATATTATTAACCGTAATCGTATTAGATTACGTAACTGGAGTATTTAAAGCTATATACAACAAAGAGATAAATAGTACTGTAGGAATTAAAGGAATAATAAAAAAAGTAGGATACTTAATTATAGTAGCAATTGCGGTAATATTAGATAGAATAGCAGGAAACACAGGAGCAATACGTACACTAGTTATTTATTTCTTTGTGGCCAATGAAGGAATATCGATTTTGGAAAATTGGGGAGGTATGGGGTTACCTCTGCCAAACAAATTGATAGATACTTTAGAACAGTTAAAAAATGATAATAACCCAAAAAAGGAGGAAAAATAGAATGTTAAATATAATAGAAACAAATTTACAATTTAATGGGAATAAAACAATAAGGGATTTAAGCACAATAAAAAGAATAATACTTCATCACAGTGGAGTAAGTGTTTTACAAACAGTTGAAACAATACATAATTATCATAAAAATTCACGAGGATATGCAGGCATAGGATATCATTTCTATGTACGTAAAGACGGTAATATATACAGAGGAAGACCACTAGAATATGTAGGTGCTCATGCATATAATCATAATGCAGATAGCATAGGAATATGTGCAGAAGGAGACTTCAATTTAGAGACAATGTCAGATGTTCAAAAGAATGCAATAATGGAATTAGTTGAATATCTAAGAGGAGTATATAATATATCAAGTGTACAAGGTCATAAAGAAGTTTGTGCTACAAGTTGCCCTGGAGCGAATTTCCCACTTAGTGAAATCGTAAACGGAACTATTACAAAAAACGAAACAGTTCAAACGACAAAATCAATAGATGAAATAGCACAAGAAGTAATTAATGGAAAATACGGTGTAGGAGAAGCAAGAAAACAATCACTAGGTTCTTTATATAATGAAGTACAAGCTAAAGTAAATGAAATATTGCTAGGAAAGAAAACTACAGTAGCTAAAAAATCTAATGAGGAAATAGCAAACGAAGTAATCGCAGGCAAGTGGGGAAATGGACAAGATAGAAAAGCAAAATTAGCAACAGCGGGATATGATTACAATGCAATTCAAAAAATAGTAAATCAAAAATTAAGATAATATGATAGCAGAGTATTAATTTACTCTGCTACTTTAGTTAAAAAATAAGATAAAAATATAAGAGCAAGTATAGTTAAATACTTACTCTTATATTTTTCTCCTTCTTAGGATAATAAATGCGTATATTTTTATATATTATATTACAATTTTTCAAATTAGTCAATACCTAATTTTTCTTTTAAAGCTTCTTGAAGTATTTGTGAAAAATTAAGATTGTTTTTTTCAGATAAATTATTTAACCACATAGGAATTGATAAGGTCTTTTTAATAGCCTTATTATTGTATTTTTTTCTGTAATCATCCATATCAATACTTATAAAAGAAATGAATTGATTCTCTTCTAATAATATATTTTTAAATTCAGTAGAAGGAATAGGGAAATTTGTTAAATTATCTAAAAATAGTCCCATAGCTTCTTGTGCCATTTGATATGCACTTTGTATACTGTCTCCAAAAGTTGAACATCCTTTTAAATCAATAAAATCAACATTATAATATTTACCATCATAAGTAAATACTGCAGGAAAAACAGTTAAATGTGAGTTCATATATTAAACCTCCAAAATAAGTTTTAGAAAGGAATATGCGATTATATAGCTAATTGGAAGGGCTATTTATTTTAGCCCTGTCCTTTTAAGTATTGCATTCGCGGTTCCGATTGGAATATCTCCGTTATGTACTGGAATAATTTCTACTTGGTTTTCTTTTTGCATCTTCAAATGAGAACCGTTTTTGAGAAATTTCTTGCCAACCATTTCGCTTTAGCAATTTGATTAGCTCTTTTGCTCGCATTTATTATCCTCCTTTCTGTAAAATATTATACTACGTATTATTACGTATGTCAATACTTTATTAAAAATAATTAAAAAAATTTAAAACAATTAAAATCAAGCTATTTCTAAGGCATAAAAGTATATTAAGTAAAAATAAAAACGTCTCAAAAAGCATTCTCAAAAGCCAATTTTGAGAATATTTTACAAAAAAATAAATTTTATGTAAAATATTGATAAAGTATTGATTTATTAAAATTAATAATATATAATAATAAAAAATAGAATATATAAAACAAAAAATGAATAACAATTTAAAGGAAGGTGATTTTATATGAGTAAAGTAAATGAATATTTAGAAGAATTAACATCTAATATATTATTAAATAATGATATGTATAAAATCCCAGCAGATATAATAAAAATAGCAAAAGTAAATGATATAGATGTATATGAAGGAGACTTAGATAAAAAAGTATCAGGAGCTATTAAATATGATAAAAACACACATAAATTTGCAATATTATTAAATAAAAATGATATAAGAACTAGACAAAGATTTACATTAGCACATGAACTAGGGCATTTTTTCTTACATAAAGAAATATTGAAAGATGATGAAATACATATTGATACAATGTTTAGAATGCCAGATGAAAAAGAAAAAGAAGTAGATTATTTTGCAGGGGCTCTACTTATGAATAAAACTTTATTAGAAAAAATGTATCAAAATAATAAAACGATAGCAGAATTAGCAGAATTATTTGACGTTTCTGTTTCAGCTATGACAGTTAGATTGGATATTTTGGGATTATTATGAGTAATAATAAAAAAGACCCTGTAAAAGGTACAGAAGATAATTATGATATTACAAAACAATTAATTATAAAAATGTTTGACTCAAAAAATAAAGTCACAAAAGTAAAAGAACAAGAAAACACAAAGCCAGTAGACGAAGTAAGTAAAAAATGGAATATGAATGACAGAATAATAGAATTATTTGCAGAGAATATGTCAAAAGACCAAAAATTGAAAGAAAGATATGCTATTATATTAATAATAATATTAGCAATTCAATTAGTTGCATTAATAGCTATATTTATATTTAAAGGTTGTGATATATTACATTATTCAGATTCAACATTTAATATATTTATATCTGGGGGAATTGCAGAAGTATTTGTATTAGTAAGAGTAATTGTTAAATATTTATTTAAGGACAATCTAACCAATTCATTAAATATAATATTAGAAAATAATAATAAAATAAAATATTTAAACAATAGAAATAATAGAAATAATAAAAATAAGAAAGACTAGCAATAGTCTTTTTATTATGTCCGACACACTTCGACAGACTTCTCGTAAACATAATGTTATAATATACTCAGAGGTGATAAATATGTTAGATATAATAATAGAATATCACAAAAGAGTATTAAGCAAGATGATAGAAGAAAATGTAGATTACAATGAAATATTAAAAGAAAGTCAATTATTAGATGAATACATAGTAAGAAAAATGAAAGAGCTAGTGTAAAACTAGCTTATTTTTTTTATAAATTTTGCAATTTCCACCATAGTGAACAGAATGTATGTTATACAGAAATAGAAACATACTATATTTGGTGGTAAAATGAAAGTTATAATTTTATTGAAAGACATAAGACAACAAAAGCAAATATCTTTAGAACAATTAGCTAAGTTAAGTGGAATATCAAAATCACATCTAAGTTATATTGAAAGACAAGAGAAAGAGCCAACCATAACAGTTTTAATAAAAATAGCAAAAGCACTAAATATAGATATAAAAGATTTATATGAGGTGGAGTGGTAAAATGATTTATTTGGATGTAGCAAAAGAAATAGAAAGAAAAAGAAGAAAGCTACACAACAGTATAACAAAGAATGGAATAAATTGGTGTTAGAATAGATATATGGACACATTTTATGAGAGAGTGTATAATAAATTATGTATACTAAACTGAAAGGAGTGTGTCAAAAATGGCAACAAAAAAGTATGATGAAGATTTTAAACAAATGA
>CATNCV010000028.1 GCA_950096965.1 uncultured Clostridiaceae bacterium
TAAAAAAATTAAGTATAATTTTAATAAAAGTAGCCAAAAATCTCCGTCCCCATTGGCTTAAAATCTCCGTCCCCATTGGCTTCACCATTCACTTTTATTACAACAGTATTACAATTAAATATCATTTGTATAACAAACATTGAATAAAAGAAATTTATGAAATATAATATAAAAAAATGTTTTGGAGGTTACCAATGGAGGAAACATTTGCAAATTATATATTAAATGAAAACGATTGGATTAGAAAAATGGAAATAATGTATTACTTGGAGAAAAAGGGAAATGTATTTTTCGATAAATCAGTTATACTAAAAACAGAGCTTGCAAAGCTTTTTATAGATGTAATGAATATAAAAGAAGTTGATGAAAATATTGTGATAACAGCATGCCTATTATGCAATTGTAGAAAACCAAGTAATTTTTCAGATATAAATAAAGTAAAATCATATGCAAAAGATGGAGCTAGATATTTAGAAAAATTAGGATTTTCAAAGCGTTTTTGTAAAATATGTGAAGAAGTAAATAGACATAGTGGAAGTAATCCCCGTGAAAAAGAAAGTGATATATTAGAATTAGTAGATAATTTTGGGGCAATGTTATTAGATAGGTTTGACAGAATTGCATTTAAACCAGATGAAGCATTGCTATTATTAGAGTATAGAAATTTAAAAGGCAATACAAATATATATTTAGAACAATTTGCACAATTTATAGAAAAAATACAAAGAGCACATATAGGCTTAAATAGAAGTATAGAACACTTATCAAAACTAATAAATACATCAAGAACAACAAAAGTAGCATTAGTTAATAGCTATAATTCAGAAGTAGATATAAAAAAAGCATTAGAAGAATTAGAAAAAGTACCAAAAGAGGAGAAAGAGGAATATGTGGCAGATATAAAAATAAACCCAGAAGAAATAGAAACAATAGTATTAAAAAGAGGTTAAAAGTTGGAAACTAGAGGTTGGAAATAAGGTGATTTCTTAGAAGAAATTACACTATTTCCAACTTTCAACCTCCAACTTCTTTTAGATTAATATAGAACATAAATTTAAATAATCAAAACTAAAACAAATAGGAGAATAGGAGAAACAAGAAATGAATGAAGTATTTGCAGATTTACACATACATATAGGAAGAAGTGAAAAAGGAAAACCAATAAAAATAACAGCAGCGAGGTCTTTAAACTTTGCAAACATAGCAAAAGAATGCTATGACAGAAAAGGTATACAAATATGTGGAATTATA
Organism: uncultured Clostridiaceae bacterium; assembly: GCA_950096965.1. GTDB lineage: Bacteria > Bacillota > Clostridia > TANB77 > CAG-508 > UMGS1663. Next base: position 1,252 of record CATNCV010000028.1, read on the forward strand.
GATTGTGCCTCACCATATGTAATAGAAGATATAGAAAACTTCCTAAAAACAGGTGAAGCCTATGAAATAGAAGATGGAGGAATAATATATAAAGATAAAGTTTGTATATTATTAGGAAGTGAAGTAGAAACTTCAGAAATAGGAAGAAATGGTCACAAAGGTGCAGCACACAATGTATGTTTTTTTCCACACTTAAAAGATATAAAAGGTTTTTCTGATGAAATGAGTCATCACATAAAAAATATAACTCTAAGTACACAAAGGTCAAACTTATCAGGATACGAATTAATAGATATAGTAGAAAAATACAATGGAATACTAATACCAGCCCATGTATTTACACCACATAAAAGTTACTATGGAAACTGTGTAGACAGTTTAAAAGAAATATTCAAAGAAAAATTTGATAAAATATATGCAATAGAACTAGGCTTAAGCTCAGATACATTTTTAGCAGATACAATATCAGAATTGGAAACAAAAACATTTGTGACAAATTCTGATGCACACTCATTACCAAAAATAGCAAGAGAATACAATAAACTGCAAGTAGAAGACATATCATTCAAAGAAGTAGTAAAAGCATTAAAAAATGAAGAAGGAAGAAAAGTATTAGCAAACTATGGCTTAGACCCAAAACTAGGAAAATACCATAGGACATACTGTGATAACTGTGAAAACACAATAGAAACAAAAGAGCCAGTAAATATATGTCCAAAATGTGGAAGTGACAAAGTAACGTTTGGAGTGTTTGATAGAATAGAACTAATAAAAGACAAAAAACAAACAAAAAGCCCAAAAACAAGACCACCATACATATACCAAGTACCACTAGGTTTTGTACCAGGGGTAGGAACAAAAGTAATAGAAAAATTACTAAATAAATTTGGAACCGAAATGACAATACTTCACAAACTATCAAAAGACGACATAGAAGCAGTAGTAGGACAAAAAATAGCAAACAAAATAGAAGAAGCAAGAACAGGTCACGCAAAAATAGAAGTCGGCGGTGGCGGAGTTTACGGTAAAGTAAAATAAAGGAGAAAAAATAGTTAGAAAAACGTAATAAAAACGTAATATAAAAGTAACATGAATGTAATGAGAAGATGATATACTTAATATATATAAATATTATGAATGAATAGTAAATGAGGTAAGAAAATGATAAATAAAATACTGAAGTTGATAATGCTTATAATTATTTCAATAATGATTTTTACAGTATATACATATGCTTTTTCAATAGAACCTTCCATTAATAATGTTTCTGTAAAACCTGGTGAAGAAATTATATTTAAAATTAAATCAAATGAAAAAATAGTTGCAACTAACTTTAAACTAAATTATGATAATGAAGCATTTGAACTAGTAAAAAGCAATACATCAGGATTAAATGTTGCAGAAAAAGATGGTAAAATTGCTTGCATATATGCAGATATGAGTGGGGTAGGAACAAATAATTTTGAAATTATTTTAAAAGCAAAACTATCAAATAAAAGTGTAAACTTTGGATTAGAAGACGCAAAATTTAGAGCAGTAAATGCCAAAACATCATATACTGGAAGTCAAATAGATGGAATAGAAACAATAATTAATGTAAAAACAATAGATGATACAAACACAAATACTATTGTAAATGAAACACAAAATAATATAAATAATGTAGTAACCAATAGCAATACAGATAATACAACAAGTCAAGATACTAAACTACCACAAACTGGAGAAAATAATATATTAATAAAACTAGTAATTCTATTTGTTTTATTAATAATTGTAAACAAAATAAGACTTAATAGATTAAAAGAAATAAAATAAATTAGAAAAGAGGAGTATATGAAGAAAATAATAAAAATAAGCATATTATTAATTATAATTATGATGCTAATACCGATAACATCCAATGCATTCACTGCCAAAACCTCTATAGATAAAGAATATATTGAGGTGGGAGATGAAGTAGTATATAAAATAAGTTGTGATAAAAAAGTTATAGGTGCTAACTTTAGCATAGAATATGACCCAAAGTGTTTTGAACTTATAGATAGTAGGACATCAGGTTTAAATGTTGCAACAAAAAATGATGAAATTATGTGCATATATGCTAACATTGAAGGTAAAGGAATAAATGATTTTGAAGTTGCATTTAAAGCAACAAAACCAAGTAAGGAAACAACTTTTAGCATAGGAAATGTTAAATTTAGAGCAGTTGGACAAAAAGAATCATATACATTTAAAAGTACAAATGGATTAGATGACATAGATGTTAAAATAGACAAAACATTAGCAATGAGTATAGTATATATTGTAATTATAGGAATAGGAGTAATTATTATGGGGGTAACAATTTTAGTTGTATCAAATAAAGTGAAAAAGAGTGGAATATTAAAAAAGTTTTTATCTAGTATATTAGCATTGTTTATAATTAGTTCATTAGCTCCAAAAGTAGAAGCAGTAGAAAATGGAATTGTTATAAACTTCTCAAAATTAGAAGGAGAAAAGATAGTACAAATAGTACTACCAAAAGATGACGAGGACAAGCAGGTAACAAAGCAAGAAATAATTGCAATAAATGATACAATTATTAGTATAAAAGATGAAAATGGAACTGAAATACAAAATGATGAAATAATAAAAACAGGATATACATTAGAAACTAGAAATGGAACATCTAAAATTGTATTATTAGGTGATGCAAATGGAGATGGCTATGTATGTGACACAGATGATATTATGGTTATAATAGACGATTACTTAGGCAATGAGCCAGCAAACAATATACAAAAGCTAGCAGCAAATTTATATAATATAGATGACATATTAGATGTAGATGATGTTATGCAAATGATAGACATGTACTTAGGAAGACTAGAAGATAGTTTACTAACTGAGCCACTTAGAACAAATACTGAAGAAACAAATACTGAAATTCCAAAATCACAATTAAAAGTAGGTGATGTTATAAAATACAACTCAGATATAAGCCTTACAACTATGAACTTGAAATGGATAATTTGGAAAATAGAAGGTGAAACAATTCAAATAATTCCAACACCTATTATAGTTCAAAATTGCGATTATGCATTTGCTAAATATGCCATAGCAGTTGAAACAAAACTAAATGGACCATATACAGGTTCAAATTGGAATAATTGCAGTAGCTATTCAGAATTTGCAACTTTCCAAAAATGTTTTAATGGAGAATATGCAAAAGAAATGAGTTTCCCTTTACAAGCAGATTATGATAATTATAAAAATTCTACAGATGCCACTATTTCACAAGTATTTAATAATTATTTTGTAGGAAACTATTGGGTAGAAGATACTTATGGAACAGCTGCTTCAACAACAGGAGATAATGAAAGAGTAGGCTTACGACCAATTGTAACTTTAAAAGAAAATATAACAATAGGTTCAGGCACAGGTTCAGAATTAGACCCATATATATTAGAAAAATAGAACTTAAAGTTTAATAAAAATAAGTAATAAAATTCGTCATTTTATTACTTATTTTTTATTGATATTTTTTCATTGATATATTATAATGTGGTACAGTAATTAAGAGAGTTTTTGGGGGCAATTAAATATGAGTGAAAATCAAGAGTATAAGCACATAAGAGAAGTTTTTAGAGATTTTAATTCAAGTAATCAAAATATAATGAACAGCAAAGTAAAGTCTATAAATTTATTTAAAAAAATAAACACTTTAGAAATAACTTTGATAACAAATATTCTAATAGAAGTTAAAGGTGTATATGCTTTTGAAAAATATTTAGAGGTTCGTTTTGGAATAGCAAATATAAAAATTAAAATTGAAAATGAGAAAGTAGAGCAAAATATAGAAGATAAAGTTTGTGAAAGTACCGGAACAGATGAAATAGGAAGTAAAGTGGAAAAACAATGGGAAGATATTATAGAATATATTTCATATAAGCACCCTATGTTTAAGGCTATTTTAGCTAAAAGTACTATGGGGGTAGATAATAAAAATATAAATGTACTTCTTTCTAAAAAAGGAAAGGATTTTTTAAGTGCTAAAAAGTTTGACGAAATATTATCAAATGTAATATTTAATGTATATGGAGCAAGGTATAAGGTAACTTGTACAGAAAATGTTAGTGAAGAGGATATAAAGAAATATCAAGAATATAATAAAAAAATGGAAGAAGAAGCAATACGAAACTTACAGGTGAAAGCACAAGAAAATATGGAAGAATATAGTGGAGCTGAAGTAAGAAGCGGGGCACCGAAGGAGATGAACTCTATAGAAGTATCTGTGGCTGGCAGTCAAGGAGAAAATGGTATGCCACCTCCACCGCCAATAGATATACCTTTTGATGATAGCTATTTTGGGGAAGTACCACCACCTCCTCCACCAACAGAAGAAGACTATTTACTTGAACTTGAAGAAATGAACGATGCAAAAAATTATATTTTAGGAAAACCATCAAAGGCTAAAGAAAATAAAGTGAAAATAAAAGAAATAACAGCAGAAAATAAGCGTATAACAATAGAAGGTAGAGTAGTTACTTGTGAGTGCAGAGAAACAAAAACAGGTAAAGGAATGATAATATTTGACCTTTATGATGGAACAGGAATTATAACATGTAAGTCATTTACTACAGATAGCAAAGAAGGAAATGTAGTAGCAGATAAAATAAGAAATGCAAGTGGAATTAAAACAATAGGAAAAGCAGGTTTAGATGCATTTGCGGGAGATGTTACTGTAATGTCAAATATCATAGTAGAAATAAACGGTGATAATTTCCCAAAACTTCCAACAGAAGATGAAGACTCACCATTAATATTAGGAATGAACCCAGAAATAAAAGAGCCACTAATAAAAGTACAAGATGTAGGAGTAGAATCTGGAAATGTATGTATAGATGGAGAGGTCATCGCTATGGAAGATAGAGAACTAAAAGGAGGGAAAATACTTTTAAGCTTATCTATTTATGATGGTACAAGCACAATGACATGTAAAGCTTTCCTAACAAAAGATAATAGCAAAAAAGTAATAGGAAAAATAAAAGGTGCAAAAGGAATAAAACTTGCAGGAAAAGCAGGAATGGATACATTCTCAAATGAAGTTACTATTATGGCCAATACAATTGTAGTATCAAATGGAATAAAAAGAGAAGTAAGAATGGATAACTCAGAAGTAAAAAGAGTAGAACTTCACATGCACACTCAAATGAGCCAAATGGATGCAGTAACACCAGCAGCAGAACTAATAAAAAGAGCTATGAAATGGGGAATGAAGTCAATAGCAATTACAGACCATGGAGTAGTACAATCTTTCCCAGATGCTCATAAAATGCTAGGTTTTGATAACCCAGACATGAAAGTAATATATGGTGTAGAAGCATATTTAGTACCAGATAAATCAAATATAGTAACAAATTCAAAAAATCAAAGCTTAGAAAATACAACATATTGTGTGTTAGACTTAGAAACAACAGGACTTTCATTTAGAACAGAAAAAATAACAGAAGTAGGAATAATGAAAGTAAAAAATGGAGAAGTAATAGACGAATTCAGCTGTTTTGTAAACCCAGAAAAGCCAATACCACCAAAGGTTGTAGAAGTAACAAATATAACAGATGAAATGGTAAAAGATGCAGAGACAATAGACAAAGTATTTCCAAAAATATTAGAATTTGTAGGAGATAGTGTATTAGTTGCCCATAATGCAGACTTTGACATAGGCTTTTTAAAACACAATGCAAAAGAGCTAGGATACACACTAGATAATACATATATGGATACTTTGCGTTTAGCAAAGAGGCTTTTCCCAGACTTTAAGAAATACAAACTAGGAATAATAGCAGACAAGCTAGGAATAGTAGTTGAAGTAGCACATAGAGCTTTAGATGATGTTGATACAACTGTAAAAGTTCTAAATGTAATGTTTAATATGCTAAAAGAAGATGGCATAAAAACCTTAGATGATATTGACGCTAAAAGCGAAGTAGACTTTAAAAAATTACCAAGCTACCACGCAATAATATTAGCTAAAAACTATGTAGGTCTAAAAAACTTATACAAATTAGTATCACTTTCACACTTACACTATTTCTATAAAAAGCCACGTATATTAAAATCAATATACAAAAAATATTCAGAAGGCTTAATACTAGGAAGTGCCTGTGAAGCAGGGGAACTATATAGATCAATAGTAGAAGGAAAAGATGATGACGAAGTAGAAGAAATAGCAAAAGACTACGACTACTTAGAAATACAACCAACAGGAAACAATATGTATATGGTAAGAAACGGAACTTTACCAGATGCAAGAGCAATAGAAGATATAAACAGAAAAATAGTAGCCTTAGGAGAAAAACTAGGAAAACTAGTAGTAGCAACCTGTGACGTTCACTTTATAGACCCACAAGACGAAATATATAGAAGAATATTAATGGCAGGTCAAGGCTATGATGACGCAGACGAGCAAGCACCACTATATTTACGTACAACAGAAGAAATGCTAAAAGAATTCGAATACTTAGGAGAAGAAAAAGCATATGAAGTAGTTGTAACAAACACAAATAAAGTATCAGACATGTGTGAAAGGATAAGTCCAATATCACCAGAAAAATGCCCACCACACATAGAAGGTTGTGAGCAAACAATAAAAGATATAGCTTTTGATAAAGCACACGAACTATATGGAGACCCACTCCCAGAAATAGTACAAGAAAGGCTAGATAAAGAGTTAAACTCAATTATAAAAAATGGATTCTCAGTTATGTACATAATAGCACAAAAACTAGTATGGAAATCTAATGAAGATGGCTATATAGTAGGTTCAAGGGGGTCAGTAGGTTCATCATTTGTAGCCAACATGACAGGTATAACAGAAGTAAACTCACTTCCTCCACATTATAGGTGCCCAAACTGTAAATATTCAGACTTTACAGACTATGGCTACCAATGTGGTTTCGACTTACCAGATAAAGAATGTCCAAAATGTGGAACACAAATGGTAAAAGATGGAATAGACATACCATTTGAAACATTCTTAGGTTTTAATGGAGATAAAGAGCCAGATATTGACTTAAACTTTTCAGGAGAATACCAAGCAAAAGCACACAAATATACAGAAGTAATATTTGGAAAAGGAACAACCTTTAAAGCAGGAACAGTAGGAACAGTAGCAGACAAAACAGCTTTTGGATATGTAAAAAAATACTATGAAGAAAGAGGAGTACCAGTAAACAACGCAGAAGTAATAAGAATATCACAAGGATGTACACGGAATAAAAAGAACTTCAGGGCAGCACCCAGGAGGAATAATAGTTGTACCAAAAGGAAGAGAAATATATGAATTCACTCCAGTACAACACCCAGCAGATGACCCAAATTCAGACATAGTAACAACACACTTTGACTACCACTCAATAGACCAAAACCTATTAAAACTAGATATACTAGGACACGACGACCCAACTGTAATACGTATGCTTTACGACCTAACAGGAATAGACCCAACAAAAGTACCATTAGATGATAAAGAAACCATGAGTATATTTAGTTCAACAGATGCCTTAGGGGTAACACCAGAACAAATAGGAAGTAAAGTAGGAAGTTACCGGAATACCAGAATTTGGAACAAAATTCGTAAGAGGAATGCTAGTAGATACAAAACCAACAACATTTGACGAGCTAATACGTATATCAGGGCTATCACATGGCACAGACGTATGGCTAGGAAATGCGCAAAGCTTAATAGAAGAAGGAACAACAACCCTTCAAAACTCTATATGCTGTCGTGACGATATAATGATATACCTAATAAAAAAAGGAGTACCACCAAACCCAGCCTTCAAAATAATGGAAACAGTACGTAAAGGAAAAGCCCTAAAAGATAAGGAAAAATGGGCAGAAAATGTAGCATTAATGAAAGAACACGACGTACCAGACTGGTATATAAAATCTTGTGAAAAAATAAAATACATGTTCCCAAAAGCCCATGCAGCAGCATATGTAACAAATGCATTCAGAATAGCATGGTTTAAAGTACACGAGCCAAAAGCATACTACACAGCCTATTTCACAATACGTGCAGACGAATTTGACAGTGAAATAATGTGCTATGGAAAAGAAAAAGTAAAAAACAAAATGAAAGAAATAGACTTAAACCGGAAATAGTGCAACAACAAAAGATAAAAACATGTATGCAATACTAGAACTAGTATTAGAAATGTATGAAAGAGGAATAAAATTCCTACCAATAGACCTATATAAATCACACGCTACAAAATTCCAAATAGAAGAAGACCGGAATACGCCCACCACTAAACAGCGTACCAGGCCTAGGAACAGTAGCAGCCGAAGGAATAGAAGAAGCAAAAAAAGACGGCAAATTCATGTCAATAGACGACATGAAAATCCGCTCAAAAATAGGAAACTCAGTAGTAGACCTACTAAAAAAAATGGGCTGCCTAGAAGGAATGAGCCAAAGCAATCAATTAAGCCTATTCGGCTAACTTCCCATTGGGGACGTTTCCTTTTGGGGTATCTGTCACTTTTGGGAAGTATAAAATACAAATAATTATTATTGTAGGGGTCGCTGTTTCGGCGACCTTTTCTTCTAAGAACTAGCCTAAATTAATTAAAAAAATGTAGGGGCTTAATAGGTTAGGAATATATAAGAGAATTTACCAAATTACACCCTTTTATAATTCTTGATTTAAAGATTGTATAATTTACATAAAACTATTGCAAAAATACAAAAATATACTAATTATTATAAAATGCATATGTTGAAACTTATAAACTCATAAAAATAACTATTTTTAAGGAGGAAACAAAATGAAAATTAAGCAAAGACAAAACCATTTTGCAAAGAAAAAAGGAGTCATACAAGGAGAATGTTGCAAGTGTAAAAGAACAGTTATATTTGAAAAAATGTATATAGCCCATAATGGGATGTACAGATGGAATTTCTGTACAGAATGCATACACTCTATCGAGGAAGCTAAAGAAGCCTCACTAATTAAAAGACCCACATAAAGCAATGGCAGAATTTAAACTCAATGAAGAACAAAAAAGATTAATGACAAAATTTTCAGATGATGTGAATAAGTTAATTGAACGATATTCTAATATGGAGAAAGCATTTCAAGCTTCAACAAATATAGTTAGAGCCCAGAAAAAATCTTCTAAATCTGAAAGAATAGAAGATATACAATTTCAAATAACATGTGTTATAGAAAAATTAGGAAAAATAAATTATCTTGCTAATGGTTATGATAGATATAAAAGTGCAGCTTCGCTTTTACTTGTACTGCAATCTTTCATAAGTGATGCAACGTATGAATTAGGAAAATTAGAAGGCTATTCATCAGGAGATATTTATACTTTTAAAGATACTTTTGTATTTGCAAGAAATTATGAAGCACTAAAAAAGAGTTTGTTAGAAGAATAAAATTATAAGACTGTCTATATAAAAGTAGAGGTCTTATAATTAACATTAAAGTAAGAGCACTAGAAATAGTGATCTTATTATCTTTCATCACCCATATCAATTTCAATATCAATAATTTCATTAGAAACTTCAGAAGCACTACCAGCCTTACTTACTGAGCTTTTACCTTTTAAGTCGTCAGAACTTACTTTTTTTAAAGGCTCAACATGTTTTAAAAAGTAAAAACCTTCTTTATTATAAACAGTGTTATCATCATAATCTATTACAAATTCTTGATTATTATTATTTTTAAATTCAACCCAGGTATGCATTTTTTTAGACTTGTCTGAAATACCATAAACATATCCAGTAACAATACTATTAGGGAAGGCCAGCAACTGAGAAATATATTCGCTACTGAATTTATCTTTTCTAACAACACTTCCTTTAGAATTCTTATCATTTAGTGTTTCTGGTACAATATCAGAAAGCTTAGCAACTTTTATACAGTTAGCTCTTGTATTTATTGAAATATAATCATTTTGCTTACTTGTAAACTTAACAATTCTTGATTTATTAAAACTATCTATTAATTTATTTTTTTCATCTTCAGAAAATTCATTATTATTTAATTTCGTAATTGTACTATAAATAAAATATTCATCAAAATATAGGTGATTAGCCTCAGAAAGTAATCTCATGATTTCTTTTTTATTATTATCATGAGTAGCTTTATCATATCTTTTATTCCAATCTTCACAATCATTTAATGAAAAAGTTTGATAAACATCTGACATATTAATCACCTTCCTTTCAATTAATATAAATAACAATACAAGTATATTATAGCACTAAAAGTAAAAAAACGCAAATTTTGCATTTCTTTATTAGTACACTAGAAAAGTTTTTGTGAATTTTCTTTTTTATATAATTAGGAAAATACTCTATTTTAAGTTATAGAGTAACAAGAAGTAAGTAATATATTTTATTTTTGTAATGAAGTCTTAGGCAGCTTGCATATCACGGGGGAATACTTTTTGACATGGAGGGCGAAATAGAAAAAATAAGATATATTACTTACTTAGGAATAAACAACTTAATACGTAGCATGGTGAAGCCACTTTTTTATAATTACAAAAATTATTAATTGAATATTTATGTATAAAAAAGGGAAATATATGGGAAAAGTGAGTAATATAAATTTTAAGAAAGGAAAACTATATGAAATATATAAAAATTTTAGTTATAATAATAGGAATCTTATTTTTAAATACTTTTATAAACATATCATATTCAGTAGCAGACAAGCTAGATGGAATAGATAGTTTTCCAGATAGTTATAAGCCATATTTACAAGAACTACAAAAAAATCATCCAAATTGGAGATTTGTTTCATTATATACAAACTTAGATTGGAACTATGTTATAAATAATGAAAATGTATTTGGAAAAAATTTAGTACCAAAGTCATATTCTGATAGGTGGAAAAACACTACTCCAGGAGAGTACAATGTTGAAGTAGACGCAGGGTGGGTTGATAGCTCAAGAAGGTCTTTAGAATATACTATGGATCCAAGAAATTTTTTGAACGAGGTTAGAATTTTTCAATTTGAAGCACTTTCTTATGATGAAAAAACAAATAATATTGAAGGAATTGAAAAAATATTATATGGAACAGAATTTTATAATAGAATAGTAGATTATGTTACAAGTTCAGGAAATGTAATAACAATGAATAGCAAATATTCAGACCTTATATTGTCAGCTGGAAAGACATCAAAGGTTTCTACTTACCATTTAGCTTCAAGAATAAAACAAGAGGTAGGACCTTTTTTGTCACATAGTTCTATTAGTGGAAGGGTAGCAGGCTTTGAAGGATTATATAACTTTTACAATATAGGAGCAACAAGCTCTAGCCAGCCTATGGGGGCAATAAAAAATGGACTTCAATTTGCACGAGATGGAAAAGGAGCAAATGAGGCTACTAAAAATAAATACTTAATTCCATGGGATAATAAAGAAAAAGCAATTTCTGGTGGTGGAATTTTTATAGGTTCTAGTTATATTAATGTAGGACAAGATACTTTATATTTGCAAAAGTTCCATGTAACATCTAATACAGGAGGAGAACTTTTTTGGCATCAATATATGACAAATGTATTAGCTCCATATAGTGAATCTAGTTCTATTTATAAAGGATACAGTAATACTGGTATATTAGAAAATAGTATGACTTTTATTATACCTGTTTATAATAATATGCCACAGATGTCTACACAAAACCCAAATATTTTAGAAAGTGATTATTTAAAAGATAATACAAAAGTATATGCAGATGTAACAAATACTCTAAATGTACGTTCAGGCCCATCAACCTCTTATGAGCTATTGACAAAAGTTGATAGAAATGTAGTAATGACAAGAATTGCAAAAGGAAAACAATCTCGGAGAATTATGGGATAGGGTAATTCTTCCAAACCGGAATGATGGGGTATGTATTTCAAAACTATTTAAAAGAACTACCAACTGTACAAATAGAAAAAATAAATGTCTCTATCGATAAAGCAGAAATTAAAAAAGGTGAAAGCATAAAGTTAAAAGTAGAAATATTACCAGAGGAAGCAAAAGACCATGAATTAGAATATACTTCAAGTAATCCAAAGGTGGCTACAGTAGATAATGCAGGGAATATAATAGCACAAAAATCAGGAAACACAACTATTACAGTAAAAGCAAAAGAAAATGATGTGAAGAGCGAAATTCAAATTAAAGTATATACACCAGTAACAGGAATAGAACTAACAAACGAAAATTTATTTATGCAAGAAGGTGATAGTTTTTTCATAACACCTATTGTACTTCCAACAGATGCAGATAATAAAAAGGTACTATATTCATCAGAAAATGAACAAATTGCTACAATAGATAGTAACGGAAAAATAGTAGCAGTTAAAGATGGAAAAACTAAAATAAAAGTAACAACTGAGGAAGGCGGATTTAAAGGTGAAATAGAAGTAATAGTAGTAAAAAAATTAGGTGAAAGTGAAATCACTTTTGATGAAAGCTTAAATGTAGTACAAAATGAAATAACAGGTTGGGATACCCAAAAACTAAAAGTAGAAGATATAAAAGAAAAAATACAAACCACATACAATATTAAAATATATGACAATAAAGGAAATGAACTGACAGAAGGACAAATAGCTGGAACTGGAAGTAAAATCAGAATAGTAGATGAAAATAATGTTACAAAAATGGAATATTATATAATAATTTATGGAGATGTAAATGGAGATGGAAAAATAAATAGTTTAGACTTATTAGTACTTCAAAGACATATACTAGAAATAGAAAAACTAAATGGGTTACTTTTAAAAGCCCGGAAATATAAACAAAACTGGACAAAATCCTACTTCACTAGACCTATTAATTATACAAAGACATATATTAACATTAAAACTAATAGAGCAAAGGTGAGACTAATAGGGACGGTTCCTAATCGAAAAAAAGGCAGAAAAGTAGATTGGGGACGGTTCGTAATCGGAAACAAGATAGAGAAGAATTTAAGACCAAAAAACAAAAATAATCTGGCTAGATTAGGAACTGTCCCCAATCGGAAACTAACAGGGAAAAAATTAAAAATAATAAAATTTAAGATTCATTGTAGGGGCTTAATCGGTTAGGAATACCTAAGAGAATTTACCGAATTATGCCCAACAGAATAATTGAACATTAAAAAAGATAATAATATTATTGTAGGGGCCGCTACTAACGGGCGCCCTACTCTCCAACGACTCTACTAAAAAGAAAGAGGAAAAATATGAAAAAAATAAAAAATATAATAATAACATTTATATTAATTCTAATAACTCTACTAATACCTTTAGCAACTTTTGCACAACCACAAATGCAAATAATTTCAGACAAACAAACAATAAAAAAAGACGAAGAAATTAATATAAAAGTACAAATTACAGACACACCAATTGCAGCATGCACACTTGAAATATACTTTGATATATCAAAATTAGAATATATAAAAGGTCCCGAAAATTCAAACTATTCTAACAATAGAATAATTTACACATGGGTAAGTAGTACAGGAAGAAATCAGAAAGAATTAGAAACAGAAAAATTCCAATTTAAAGTTTTACAAGAAGAAAACAATAATATTGCAGTTTTTGGAGAATTCTATAATGAGCAAGGGGAAAAAGTAGAAATAGGAAATAGTAATATAGAATTAAAAGTAGAAAATAATGAAAGTAATATAAACCAAATAACAGAAAATATAGAACAAACTCGGAGCAAGTAATTCGGCCGCTTTAAGTATACTAAGGTTAAACCATGAAGGAATTAGTCCAGAGTTTCAAAAAAATGTAAACGAATACTATTTTATAGCAGACTCCACACTAGAAAACTTAGAAGTAACAGCAATTCCAGAAAGCTCAAATGCTACAGTTACAGTAACAGGAAATAGAAATTTAAAAATAGGTAAGAATGTAATCGAAATACATGTAGTATCAGAAGATAAAACAAAAGAAGAAACCTATAAAATATATGTAACAAAAACCACAAATGTAGAACTAGCAAATGCAAACCTAGAAATTCTTGCAGTAAGAGAAGGCTTCTTAAATCCAGAATTTGATTATAATATAACCAATTATAAGGTGGAAATACCAAACAAGACAGAAAAAATAGAAATACTAGCAATACCGCAAGGCCAAAAAGCAACCGTATCAATTTCAGGCAATAATGAAATGAAAGTTGGAAATAATATAATTCAAATAAATGTAATAGCAGAAGATGGAATAACAAACAAAAAATATGAATTAATAGTGCACAGGAGAAATGAACAAGAAGAATTAAAATATGAGCAAGAAAAAGAAAATGGAGCTGAAAAATTATCTACTATTCTAGAAGAGCAAAATAATGGTAGCAATGTAGAAGAAATAAAGCAAGACAAAAATAGTAATATTATATGGATTATAGGAACAATTGCATTAGGTAGTATTTTAATTATAGGAATTTTATATATTAAAAAAAGACAAAAAAAGATTGACTAATTATGTAAAATGTGATATGTTTACAAAAGTAAAACTTTATAAGTAACTATTTAATAATTATTAGTAGTGAAAGGAGAAGCAAATATGAGTGATGTAAAACAACTCTTAAGTTATAATATAGCTTAAGAGTTGCATAACTATATGCATTTAATTGTAATGAAAATACTAATAAGTTAAGCGAAAAATTAAAATAGGAGGAAAATGTATATGATACTTTCAACAGTCTGCTATATTGAAAAAGAAGGAAAATACCTAATGCTACACAGAACCAAAAAACAAAATGATATAAACAAAGAAAAATGGCTAGGAATAGGCGGAAAATTTGAAGATAAAGAAAGCCCAGAAGAATGTACTATAAGAGAAGTAAAAGAAGAAACAGGGCTTAGACTAAATTCAGTAAGGCTAAGAGGTATACTAACTTTTATAAATACAATTTGTGAAACAGAATATATATACATATTTACTTCAAACGATTTTACAGGCAAACTAATAGAATGTGGTGAAGGTGACTTACAATGGATAGAAAAAGACAAAGTAACAAGTTTAAACTTATGGGAAGGTGACAAAATATTTATAGAAAAAATAAAAGAAGATGGTCCTTTCTTTACAATTAAATATATATATGAGGGAGATACATTACTTAGTTATGACTTGAAAGAATATTAAATAAAGAAGTAAAAGGTCAGGTTTGAAATGAACATGTGGTTTGTTTCAAATCTGACCTTGCTTTTTAAAACTTTTTTTTTTTAAAGAATTTTTCTTACACAAGATAAGTTCATTTATTGGTGCAATTTAGAAATAAATATTGGAAGTGAGAAAAATAAGCTAAGACCAATTATTAATTTAAAAACATCGAAAAAATTCACCAACCACTATATTATTCCATTAACAACGAAAAAAATACAAAATGAATTTTGACTTTATATTGATTTAAAGAAATATTTATAGAAAAAAATAAAAAAGTAGTAAAAAACTTGAAAGTTATGTAAAATTATTATATAATTAGAATAGTTATAGTTCTATATGATACTATTATTTTATGTATTCTAAAAAAATAATTTCTTTTTGAAAGGAGACAGCAGTATGAATAGAGCAGAAATAAAAGGAACTCCAGAATATTTGGAAAAATATTTTCCAATCGTGAGAGCAAGTGAACTCTCATTCAATGATGAATTCCTTAACCATCGACCAATAAATTCAACTCAACGGAGGTTAAAGAGAGCATTAATTACAGCAATAGGATCTGGCTTGTCTGATTTTAGAGCACAGCGAATGGATGCATGCTTGGATGAAGATGGCAACATTTGCTTTAAGGCAGGTATGAAACCAGCAGTTGGAAAAACAGCTAATTGGTGGAAAGAAACTGCTGAAAAGTTTATGCCAGAAAAAAGAAGCAGGATTGGAACAACAAAGGAAAGAGTTGCTTTCATAGGCTTACTTATCAAATACCTTATAGAGGAAAAAAGTTATACAGTAAGTGATGCTTGGAAGGCAGTATGTGACCAAAGCAGAAATTTAGGTCATTACTGGGATTCAGAAGACTCAAAACATGAGCTTGAGCTTACAGGGAGCAGAGCATTAGGAAAATGGTGTGACCTGGCAAATACCAAGAAAATTACTATAAACGATGATTCAACAGGTGGATTCTCAGAATTTGGAGGTTACTATGGTATTATTGGATACTTGTATCCAATAGCAGAAAGAGTTAGAATATGCTATCCTAATAGTATCTGCAAATATGCAACAGGTTGGGTAGTGAGTAATATATAATACTCTAACTTGAGTAATAGCATGTTAAAGTAACTTCTAAGCTTTGTTTAGTAACAACAAACAACAGAAAAAGGTGATGCAAAAAAATAAGTCAAAAGGGACAGGGAAAATTGACATATCTTTAAAAGATAAAGTGTGTTAATTTATCCGTCCCTTTTGACTTACTTTTTTTAAAATTATAAATATTTAGGCAATTACAATATAAAAAGTAAATAATTTGAATATAAAACAGATATATTATTATAAAAAAATGAGAAAAGGGCTTGAAAATTATGTGAAATTATGTTATTATAATAATAAGTCGAAGTAGAAATAAATCAAAAAAAAGTTTTTTTGAAAGGAGCATAATAAAATGGGAAGAAAAATCAGAATAATAATGGGAAGTCACTTAAATAAAGGTGATGAATTTTTGAAGTACACACCAGTAACTCAAGAACAAAGGCACCTTAAGGCAGGAATAATCACTTTGATTGAGAGAGGGCAGACATATGACTTCACAATTCTTAAAGATTGTGTGTCATTAGAAACCGGAAAAACTCCAAATGAAATACAGAGCCGGATTTCTGAAGTAGTACCCAAAGGACACCTGCTGACATACAAGGAGTTTCTCATGTACAAGGCAATAAAAATAAAAAGCCTCATGGAAGAGTACAACTATAAGGCTGAAGAAGCCTGGAGAGAAGTCTGTGACTACGGTGGGATTCCCCAAAAGAGGAAACTAATAAGAAATGATGTAAAAAAAGGTGGTGGATTCTTTACTACAGGTCTGCAAAAATGTACAGACTTTGCTGATCTTTACAGCGACTTAGCACTTAGAGTTGAGCACGCAGACAGACCTATCTTCGAAAAACTGGAAGTGTGGGTTGCAGTAAGCTTTCCAAATAAAAAGACTCAGAATTGAGTCTTTTTATTTTGCATATTATTATTTAAAGCATATTTTATATACATATGTTTTAAAATTGAATTGGTAATAAGTTTTATTTTATAAGAAGTGTTAGGCGAATAAGTACGAAAATATACACATTTTCACAGAAAAATCATATTATAGAACAAGAGGTGAAAAAAATGGCGTATTCTGAAAGGGAGTTGTTAGCAAGGATTGTGCAGTGTGAAGCTGGTGGAGAAGGTCAACAGGGCATGATGGCAGTTGCTAGTGTTATTATGAATAGGGTAAATGTTCCAGAAGGAGAATATGCTAGAATTTCGCGGAGGTCGGAAGCATTAGAAATATCATATATCAGCAAGGACAATTTGATTGTATACGTGAACAGTTATATGGAAAATATAATTCCCAAAATATATATAATATGAATCCAACAGATATACATTACTATATAGCAGACTGGGCAATTGCAGGAAACAGATTAAATGAAATAGGAGAATGCTTATGGTATTTAAATCCATTCAAACCTACTTGTGATAGTACATTTCCACGAAATGGCTCAGGTGCATTTCATACAAGATTAGGTGAACACTGCTTTTATAGACCAACCGCTAAATATAAAGATACCTAAAATGGAGGAGAAATAATGGAAAATAATGAAATAAACTATACAAGCCAAAGAGAAACAAGGCAAGGAGTAGAAATTAATCAAAATTCACCAGAAGTACTAACAAACAACATCTATACACCAGCCTTTTTAAGAGAGCAAATAGGAAAATTAGTAAGAGTAGAATTTTTAATAGGAACAAATAACCTAACAGATAGAATAGGAATATTAGAAGATGTTGGAGCAAGCTATATTTTACTTCGTGCAATAGAAAGCGGTGTATTAACATATGCTGATATTTACTCAATAAAATTCGTAACAATATCACCATATCCAGTTCCAAGAGCAACAATGACACCACATTATTATTAAAGTTATTATTAAAAATCAAATATAGTAATTAGTTATATTTGATTTTTTTATGATTTACTTTTTTATAACCTTTTGATATTTTAATTTAAAAAACAAATATTATTAAAGTAGTATTAGCATATATGTATATAGGAGTAAGTAGTGCATGGCTAACGTTTGCTATTAGAGATATAATTATAATTGCTTTATTAGAAAGAAAAATAAAGCAATATAATTTAGCTTTTTTTAATTATAGAATAAAAACATGTTTAATAAACACATTTGTGGTAAGTTTATAGAATATAATAAATAGCTTTTGGTTAAACTACCTTATTATGGAGGAAAGAAAAATGTTTAATCCAAAAGCTATTTATTATGAAAAAGAAATTGTAAATTATGATTTGGGAAAAGAATTAATGGAGAAATATAAAGAAGTACCAAAAATAGAAATTGAAAATCATAATAACATAGAAGAAATGAGAAAAAAATCAAATAAAGAATTTGCCAATATGAAAAGAAATTTAATAATAGGAGTAAGAAAAACACATAAATTTGTAGAAAATCATAAAACTTCAGATTATTTAGTGCCCTACACATCATCAGGTTGCACAGCAGCATGTATGTACTGTTACTTAGTATGTAACTATAATAAATGTGCTTATTTGCGTCTATTTGTAAACAGAGAAAAAATGTTAGATAAAATAATAAAAACATCTGAAAAGTCAGAAAAAGAATTAACCTTTGAAATAGGAAGCAATAGTGACCTAATATTAGAAAACACGATTACAAATAACTTAGTATGGACAATTGAGAATTTTAAAAATACAAACAAAGGTAAATTAACTTTTCCAACAAAATTTGATATGGTAGACCCTATATTACCATTAGACCATCAAGGAAAAGTAATAATAAGAGTAAGTGTAAATCCAGAGGAAATTATAAATAAAGTAGAATTTGGAACTTCAAGACTAAAAGGAAGAATAGAAGCAATATGCTTTCTCACCGTGTTTTTTATCCGCCCATCGAACCAAATACTTTTCAATCTCTGCTTTGTCTACAGAAAAATATTTTGCAATCAGTTCTGCATTCCCCTTTAATTCTTGTATTAATTCCTCT
>CATNCV010000029.1 GCA_950096965.1 uncultured Clostridiaceae bacterium
TGCCATTTCCATTGATTCACCTTGTCTACCTTCTATAATAGCGTTTGCCATTGCGTCAGATATTAGTTTAACTGCACGTATAGCATCGTCATTTCCTGGTATTACATAGTCTAAATCTTCTGGGTTACAGTTTGTGTCTATTAAACCTACTACTGGAATTCCTAGTTTCTTAGCCTCTAATATTGCTATTCTTTCTTTTTTAGGATCTACTACGAACATAACTCCTGGAATTTCAGTCATATCTTTTATTCCACCTAAGTTCTTCTCTAGTTTTTCCATTTCTTTTTTAAGTAATATTACTTCTTTTTTAGGTAATACGTCAAAAGTTCCATCTTCTTGCATTGTTTCTAATTCTTTTAGTCTTTCAACTCTTCTTCTTATTGTTCCAAAGTTTGTTAGCATTCCACCTAACCATCTTTGATTTACGTAGTACATACCACTTTTTTCAGCAGCTTCTTTCATGCACTCTTGTGCTTGTTTTTTTGTTCCTACGAAAAGAAATGTTTTTCCTTCTTCTGCTTGTTCTCTCATGAAGCTATATGCTTCGTCTAATTTTTTAGATGTTTTTTGTAGATCTATAATGTGAATACCATTTCTTGCTTGGAATATGTATTCAGCCATTTTAGGATCCCATCTTCTTGTTTGATGTCCAAAGTGAACACCTGCTTCTAGTAATTGTTTCATTGCAACTACTGCCATTTTCTATTCCTCCTTTTTGTTTTACCTCCACTTTAACTTAAGCATTTAAAAAGACTTGCCCTTATTTAGTACAAGCACACTTTTTAAACTCATTAAAATGTGTGTATTTTTTTTAACGTTTATTATGATACCATAAAAAGCTTGCAAATGCAAGCCTTTTAGTAAAAAATTTATTATTTTGTTACATATATTTCTATATATTTTCTGAAAAATTCCATATCTCTTGATTTTTCTGGATGCCATTGAACTCCTACTATATTTTTGTATTCTATTGCTTCTACTATTCCATCTTTACTAGTTGCTACAACTTTAAAGTTTTCTGCTACTTTATTTATTGCTTGATGGTGGAAAGAGTTTACAGCTATTTGATTTGTGTTGTAAATTTTTTCTAAAAATGAACCTTTCTCTATATTTATTGGATGAATTGTTGTTTCTTCTTTACTCGTGTGATTTTCGATATCTTGATATAAGCTTCCTCCAAAGCATACATTTATAACTTGCACACCTGCACAAATTCCTAAAATTGGCTTGTTAACTTTATGAAATGAATTTATGAGTATTAAGTCTAACTTATCTTCACCATCATAATCACTTGATAAATTTGTTTCCTTTATTGCTTGTTCTCCATAGTATTTAGGATTAATATCTATTGCCCTACCTGTTACTATTAATCCATCACATATGTCAGTTACTTTTTCTATCCCTGTTGTTGATGAAACTGGAAATAGTATTATTCCTAATTGTTCAAATATCTCTTTATAATCCTTGCTTAAATAAAAATTTTCTTTAAAGTGTTTATCTTTTATTTGTTCATACCTTTGTGTTATTGCTAATATCATATTTATTTTCTCCAATTCTTTTTTATAAGTATTGCTTTCTGTAGTTATCCCATTGCAGTTCTAATTATAATTTTCTTTTTAAATTATTTGAAATAAACTTTAAAAGCACTAATGTGCTAAATAGAATACTCTATTTATATCACATTTAGTGCTTTTTGTAAACATAATTTTTTTAATAAAGTTCGACATTATTTTTAGAAATATCTTTTTAATAATCCTTCAAATCCTCTTCCATGTCTTGCTTCGTCTTTGCACATTTCGTGTACTGTATCGTGTATCGCATCATATCCTAGTTCTTTTGCTCTTGTTGCTAATTCTTTTTTACCCATGCATGCTCCACATTCTGCTTCTGCTCTTAACATTACATTTTTCTTTGTGTCTGGATATACTACTTCTCCTAATAGTTCTGCAAATTTTGCTGCGTGTTCTGCTTCTTCAAAAGCATATCTTTTAAAAGCTTCTGCTATTTCTGGATATCCTTCTCTATCTGCTTGACGGCTCATTGCTAAATACATTCCTACTTCTGTACATTCTCCCATGAAGTTATCTTTTAATCCTTTTACTACCTCTTCATCTAAACCTTGTGCTACTCCTATTACGTGTTCATCTACATAATTATTTCCTTGTGCCTCTTCTTTTAATACAAATTTTTCTTTTCCTGCTCCACATTGTGGACATTTTTCAGGTAGCTCCTCCCCAAAGTGAATATAACCACATATTTTACATACATATGCTTTCATAATTTTACCTCCTATATTTTATTTTTCAATAATATGATTTTTAATCATTTATTGCTTTTTACATTTTTCACATAAACCTGATAACATTATTTCTTGTTTATCAAATTCTGCATTAATTGTGTTTGCTAGATTTTGTAGTTCATTTTTTATTTTTGTACTTTCTTTTTCTTCTAGTTTTATATCAAAAATTCTATGACAGTTATTGCATTCAAAATGTATATGATTTTCTTCATTTCCATCATATCTATATACACCATCTTCACATTTTATTTTCCTTATTTGCCCACAATTACATAGCTCTGATACATTTCTATATATTGTTGCAATTCCTATATTGGGAATTTGTAATTTTAAGTCTTCATATAGCATATCTACTGTTGGGTGATCTCTTCTCATTTTTATAGATTCTAAAATTACTTCCCTTTGTCTACTATATTTCTTCATAACTATCACCTTTATTTTGATAATGATTATCATTATTATATTCTTTTTTTGAAAATTGTCAAGTGGTCTTTTAGTTTATTTTTATTATTTTAATTAAAATTTTCTATAATCAAGAAATATTTATACTATAGGATTTATAGTTAAGAAAATAAATTTACTCTAGGAATGCTACCCAAAAGTGACGTTATACCCCAAAAGTGACAGATACCCCAATTGGAAACGTCCCCAATTGGAATGGGCACAAAAAAATACTTGCTCTTTCCTATTCTTTATGATAGAATAAAGTCGAAATATGATAAATTCTATTTTCAAGGAGGATATAATTATGGAATTAAATAAATGTAGCCGTTGTGGTGCTTTTTATACTACTTCAAACAATGTGTGCCCAAATTGCGTTCCTAAAGATAATTGTGACCAATTAAACTTAAAAAACTTTTTAGATGAAAATGAAATGCCTGCATCAATAGAAGCTTTATCTGCTGATACTGGTATTTCTGTTAAGAATTTGAATAGGTATTTGGCTGATAGTGATATAAATGTTTGCTTATAAACTTATAAAAGGTGGTTTCATTCGAAACCACCTTTTTATTATTAATCCTCTATTAAGTCCTTATATATTTGTTCTGAATTTTCAGTTGCCTTTGGTATAGTGATCTTTTCTACTTCGACTTTCCTTCCTAAATAATATTCTTCACCATTAAATTTCATATATGGGTAGGGATTTGATATTGTTCCTTTATACAATGTAATGTAAGCTAATACATTTCTACTTATTATGCCAATATTTATATAGTCATCCAGAAGACACATATTATCTAATATAGTTAACTCATAATCTTCATCTTTAATTCCTATTTTTCTAATTATAGTTGGTAAATCTTTTAACCTTAAGTCAAACCATTCTTTTAATACTTTTTTTAAAATACTCCGAATTTCTAAATCAGTTGTTGTCTTCTTAGGTTCTAACTTTCCATTAATCACTTTCATAGTTACTCTCCTTTCCAATTGGAACTATACAATAAGTTAATAGTTACTTTATTAAACTACTTTGTAGTACTAAATAAGAGTTTAAAACTACTATGTTGTTATTGGAACCACCTTTTATTTAATCTTGATATTTTTCTACTGATTCTACATTTACTTTTTCTATAACTTTCTTTTGTCCATTATGCTTAATTAAAGTTGCTTTGAGAGTCTTATTGCTTTTATTGTACCGAAATCTTATTGTCTTATAGCCACTATATGTTGTTCTAAGTTTTCTATTTTCTCCTTCATTCGTTATTACCTCTAAACTATAAAATTTCCTTTTCCACATAAGTTGTATCCTCCTTTAGTTTAATAATAATTAAATCTAATTTTATATATTTTATATCATAGTTATATTAACATAACTTGAAACAAAAATCAAGTATAATATTTTATTTTTATACGTTGTTCGCTTGAATATTGCAAAATTATGTTATATTATATTTCCAACCTTTCATTGTCAGAAGGTAGTCTTTTACTTAAAGATGGAAAGGGGTGGAATGTATGACTAATTCCGAACTTATTTTGCGATTAGTAGAAATGCTTTTACAAGAAAAAGAAGAAACTATGAAAGCAAAACTTGATCAAGACAAAACTAAAGATAAATGTATTGAATAGTACATAAGTTAAAAGTAGGAGTAAAATTGCAGATAGCTCCTACTTTTTATTTTATATATAAAAAACAACGTACATAATTGCAGTATGTACGTTTAAATATATGACATCTTCCGAACTTAAGACATCTTTAATGTAAGTATATAATAACACAATTTATAAAATCTGTCAAATAAGTTTTTTAGTTTCCTGTACTCCTATACCTATTTAACCCCCAATTCCAAATTTTTACTGCTATACTTAAAAAGATAATTGCTACTATTGGTGATAGATACATTAGCCAGCCATTTTCCTGCCCTAAATAGTTTAGTGTTGGGTAGTATGTTGCAAATACGAATGGGAATATAAAGGTTATTAGTATTCGTATGAATTTGTTATATATTTCGATTGGATATTGGGCAAAGGTATATATTCTGAATACTGACCATATTATTTCGTTTGATTTGTAGGTGTAAAATGATGTTACACTAAAGGCTATCATTATTGCTCCTATTATTAGTGCTCCTGAAAGGGCAAATATTATAATTTTAGCTATTAGCATAAAGGTTATATTTATTTGTAATTTTATTAGCATGCTTATTATTAGTACTAGGCTTATTGCCATATATCCAAATGCTGTAAAAGTTTTTGTGTCGCCTATTACTGATATTAATGGGTGTATTGGTCTTAATAAAAGTTTGTCAAAGTCTCCATCTTTTATATATTTAGGACCTATGTCGTATATACTATCAAATAGGAAATCTACTATTGCTATGGTTAACATTGTTATTCCATATAATAATAGTAATTTATCAAAGGTCCAATCTGCTAAACTTTCTGTATTTTGAAATACTATCCATATAAAAATTAGTTCTACTACTTGTGTTAATAATTGTGATATAATTCCAACTATGAAATCTACTCTATATTCCATCATACTTTTTATTGAGCATGCTAGCATTGAAAGATATATGCTTATATTCTGTTTTATTTTTGTCATTTTATCCTCCGTTTATCGTTATTTTCTTTACTGCTTTATTGAAAAATGCTTTTGCTACTGCGTACATAATTATTGCCCATATTAGTTGTTTTCCTATTATTCCTAATATTTCTATTCCTTGTATTTTTCCTAAGTATATATTTATTGGTGTATAGAAAAATTCTTTAAATGGTAATATATTTGCTATTTTTTGAAAAGTTACTGGGAACATTGTAAGTGGTGCTATTAACCCTGAAAATATTGATATTATTGATTTTCTTAATATTTGCATTCCCCATGTAGCATTTGTGTAAAATCCACATGTTCCTACTATCATTTGTAAGAAATATGATATTGGTATATTTAATAATAAAATACATATAAAAGCTATAAATGCCCATATATTTACTGGCATTAGTACTGTCCAGAATATATTACATACTATAAATGTACATATTGCTGTTAATAAACCAAAGCCCATTTCTCCTAAGTTCTTTCCAAAATAATATGTAAAATATGATATTGGATTTAACAATTCTCTTGATATATAACCTTTTCTAATTGAATAAGCTATATCTTCATTTATTCCCCATAATGACATTGGTACTAATGTAACTACTAATATGTAATATGTTGCTATTTCATTTATTGCAAATCCTTCTATTTGGCCTGTTTGGTTATATATTGCATACCATACAAATATATATACTACTACTTCTACAATTCTGTTAAGTGTAAATAGGAATAATACTGATTTATATTGCAAGTATTCTTTTATTCCCATTTTTCCTATTTTTAATAATGTGCCTAGCATACTACTTCTCCTCTATAAATTTCTTTTAATATTTCTTCTAAACCTTGCTCTTGTACATGCATATCTACTATTTCACAGAAATTTGAAATTTTATTTACTACGTTCATTATTGTTGTTTTATCATGATTAAATTTTATTTTTAAGAAGTCTTCAGTTTCTTCTATTACTTCAAATTCATCTTCTATTGTTTCATTTGTTATTAATGCATTTTTATTTTTTATTGATATTTGTGCTAATACTTGTTTTCCATATGTATCTTTAAATGTTTGCTTTTCGCCATCATATATGATGCTTCCTTTATCTATTAATATTATTCTATCACATACTTCTTCTATATCTTTTAGGTCATGTGTTGTTAGTATTACTGTTGTATTTTTTTCTTTGTTTATATCCTTTATAAATTTTCTTATTCTTTCTTTTACTAATACATCTAATCCTATTGTTGGCTCATCTAAGTATACTATTTTAGGGTTGTGTAAGAAGGTTGCTGCTATTTCACATCTCATTTTTTGACCTAAACTTAAGTTTTTTACTGGTTTATTTAGTAGTTCGTCTAGTTCTAATAATGCTGAAAACTTTTTTAAGTTTTTTCTATATTCATTTTCTGGTATTTTATACATCTTTTTAATTAATCTAAATGATTCTATTACTGGTAAGTCCCACCATAACTGTGTTTTTTGTCCGAATACTGCTCCTATCTGTTTGTTATTTTCTATTCTATTTTCATATGGAACTTTACCATTTACTATAACCTTGCCTGAAGTTGGAGTTAAAAGACCTGTTAACATTTTTATTGTTGTAGATTTTCCCGCTCCATTTTCTCCAATATAACCTACAAGTTCTCCTTCTTCTATGCTAAAATTTACTTTCTTTACTGCTTTAAATTCTTTATATTTAGGGTGAAATAAGTGTTTTATATAGCCTATTATTCCACTTTCTTTGTCACTTGTTTTATATACTTTTTCTAAATCTTTTACTTCAATAATTGACATTTTTCTTCTTCCTTTGCTTTGTTTCTTTATATTTTATCATAAAGCTTCTTATTTTAAATCTTTACTATTGGCTTCCGATTGGGGACAGTTCCTAATCTATCCAGATTATTTTTGTTAGTTACTTGTAATTTTTCTCTATCTTGTTTCCGATTAGGAACCGTCCCCAATCTACTGTCCTATTATTCCTAGTATTGCTTTTTCTTTCTCTACTCTTTCTTCTGATATTTTTATAATTTTCTCTAATTCTTCTTTTGCTTCTTCATATTGTTCTTTATTTGTATATAATGTAGCTATTTTTTCGTTTTCTTTTACTTGTTCTCCTACTTTTTTATTAAGTACTATTCCTGCGGTAT
The DNA here is from genome assembly GCA_950096965.1 of uncultured Clostridiaceae bacterium. Classification (GTDB taxonomy): domain Bacteria; phylum Bacillota; class Clostridia; order TANB77; family CAG-508; genus UMGS1663. The sequence goes on from CATNCV010000029.1 coordinate 7,481, forward strand.
AGTCTATTCTATCTTCTTTTTTTGTTCTTCCTGCTCCTAATTTTGAAGCTAGCTTTCCTATTTCTTCTGCGTTTATTTCTTTAATGTACCCGTCATTTTTGCTAAGTATTACTATTTCATATTTTGCCTTTGGAAATTTATTTGTATTTTCTATATATGTTATATCTCCACCTTGGTTCTCCACAAGTTCTACAAATTTGTGGAAAGCTTTGCCTGTTTTTATTGTTTCTTGTATTTTATTTTTGTTTTCTTCTATATTTTCTCCCTTACCTGCTAGTTTTAGCATATAGGCTCCTAATTCTAATACTACTTCTTCTACATCTTTTGGCATTTGGCCTTTTAGTGAATTTACAGCTTCTATTATTTCTAAGTTATTTCCTACTGCATATCCTAAGGGTTCATTCATATTGGTTATTACACATATTGTTTCTTTGTTTGCTAATTTTCCTATTTTGTTCATTTGTATTGCTAGTTCCTTAGCATCAGTTATATTTTTCATAAATGCTCCATTTCCACATGTAACATCTAGTACTATTTTGTTTGCTCCTGCTGCTATTTTTTTACTCATTATACTTGAAGCTATTAGTGGTATGCTACTTGTACATGAAATAGAGTCTCTTAAAGCATATATTTTTTTATCGGCTGGTGCTAAATTTCCTGTTTGAGTAATTAGGCTTATTCCTATTTTTTTAACATTTTCTTTAAATTCTTCTATTGATAAGTTTATATTATATCCTGGTATTGCTTCTAGTTTATCTGCTGTTCCACCAGTAAAGCCTAAACTCCTTCCTGACATTTTTGCAATATTTACTCCTAAAGCTGCCATTATTGGCATTAATATTAGTGTTATTTTATCTCCTACTCCCCCGGCTCGAATGCTTATCTACTACTGTTCCTAATTCTGATAAATCTAATACTTCACCCGAATATGCCATTGCTAAAGTCATATTTGTAATTTCTTCTTCATCCATTCCATTAATATATATTGCCATTATTAATGCTGCTGCTTGATAGTCTGCTATTTCACCATTTGTATAACCTTTTATAAAATATTCTATTTCTTTTTTAGTTAATTTTTTATTATCTCTCTTTTTCTCTATTATTTCTAATATATTCATTTGTTTACCTCTTTAATTTCCATATTTACTAGCTAACTTTTTTATTTCATTTATAAAGTCTTGTCCTTCTTCACAATATATCTTAGATTCATGGCTTGTATCTGTTATATACTCCATTTTTAATAGTTTCTTACATATTTTTTCTCCATGTATTGTACTTGCATCTGCCATTACTTTTTCTATTTTTATATTTCTTTTTTGCAATATATTAAATAAATTTATTGAACCTTTTAGTAAAGTTGTTATTACTTTATAGTTGTTTCTATATTTTTTATCTATTGATATTGATGATAAATATATGTAATATGAATTATTATCTTTATATTCTTCTATCTGATTAGATTTTACATCTGCTTCATTCATTTTATTTTCGTATATATCATAAAATACTTCCTTTTTTAGTGGCAATATATTTATACTTGCTATTATTTGGTTATTTAAGTTTCTTACTCCTATACAAGTTAGGTTATTTTTTGTGTACCAGTTTAGTACTTCTTTTGCTGTAGTTATATTGTCATTTGGAAAATATGAATGTTCTATATTTTCCATTGTTTCAAAATCTTTTAGATTAAATTTGTATTCTATTTTTAATTGCTCCATTTTTATTTTTCTCCTAAATTTTTCTATTAAATTTATCTATATAAAGTTTTATTTTTTAAATTCTTTATGTCTTTTATATTTTCAATTATTGAAATATATGTGTCTCTTTTCCTGTACTATATCATAATAAACAGAAAAAAGAAAGTGATTTTTTGGGCACTTTCTAATTTTCATATATTTCCTTAATTTTTTCCAAATTTTCTATAACTGAATTATAACCATATTTATAACATGATTCTAGCTTGTTTACATCTAAAAGTCCTACTTTATCTGTATATACATTCAGCACAAAGTCACTCGCCTCTAAACTTTCTTCTGATATTTTACTTCCCATTATGTCTATTGTTTTCATTACTATGTCCATTATATTACTATCTTCTTTTATTGGATCTGAGTGAAACTTTACTGCTATTACTTTGTCTGCTCCTTGCTTTTTTACTTCGTTTACTGGAATATTGTCTAAGGTTCCTCCATCCATAAAGCTGTGTGTTTCGTCTTTATATGGGCTAAATACTGCTGGGAAACTACTACTTGCTCTTACTGCTTTTCCTATGGTTGCATTTGTTATATATTGTTCTTTGTGGCAGTTTTCTTTTGGTATATTGTTTGTGAATACATATTCTTTTGAGTTCATAATATCTACTGTCGGAATTACAAGTGGCATTTTTATTTGTGACATATTTTCGATATCTCGTTTTTTTGCTACTTTATTGAATATTTCTTCTAGTTCTTCTCCATTTGTTAAGCCTGTTATTGTTTTATTTTTGTTTTTTAAATATCCTTTTATTCCTGTTAAAATAGGGTTTGCATTTGCTCCTATTATATCTTTTGCATATGTTTTAAACAATATGTATATATAATATGGTGAATAACCCATTGCATATAATGCTGCTATCATACTTCCAGAGCTTGTTCCTCCTATTATATCTACTTTTATATTGTTATCTTCTAGTGCTTTTAAAACTCCTGCATGTGCTATTCCTCTTATTCCTCCACCAGATAATGCTAAACCTAATTTCATAAACTTCCCTCCTACATGTTTATATATAGTATTTACAAATATTATTTATATAAACATTGTAAGAGGCTTTTTTAAAATCCTGTTCTTGGTAACTTATTTTTTGATTTGTTGGCTATCTGTATATCTATTATTTCGTTGTTTTCTTTTATTTCTAGTATGTATTCTTTACTATTTAGTTCATAATTTTCATCAGCTTTTGTTTCTTTTATACTGTATTTTCCTTTTTCTAATTTACTTGTTATTGCTATTCCTTCTTCATTTGTTTTTATTCTTTCTACTAAATTTCCTTGTTCATCTTTTATTTCAAACTCTACATTTGCAATTGGGGAACCTTTCTTTTGTCCTGTTATTTTGTTGTCGTCTTCGCTTATTTTTGTTATTTGTATTTGCCCTTTTATTTTATCGTTTTTTACTTCTAATGCGGTTTCTTTGTTATGTTCTACTTTTGTTTCTATTTTTTCTTCATTTAGTATATATTTTTCATTTGTCTTTATTTCTTTTAATTTGTAGTCTCCTATATCTAAATTTTCTACTATTATTTCTCCATTTTCATTTGTTGTATATTTATTTATATAGTTTTCTTCATTATCATATAGTTCAAATTCTACTCCTTCTAGTTTTATTTCTGCATTTTCACTATCCACTTTTATTATTTTTAAGCTTCCTTTTTTTCTTAAGTTTTTTACTTCTATTTTTGTTTCTTTATTCCATTCTATCTTTATTTCTATTTCTTTTTCATTTAATACATATTTTTCATTTGTTTTTGTTTCTTTTAAGTAATAGTTTCCTATATTTAAGTTTTCTACTACTATTTCTCCATTTGCATCTGTTGTGTATTTATTTATTAATTTTCTTTCATTATCATATAGTTCAAATTCTACTCCTTCTAATTTTATTTGCTCATCTTCTATGTCTTGTTTAATTACTTTCAAATTTCCTTTTTTACGTGCATTTTGTATTTCTAGTAGAGTTTGTTTGTTCCATTCTATTTTTATTTGTATTTCTTCGTCGTTTAATATATATTTATCATTTGTTTTTACTTCCTTTAGTATATATGTTCCTATATCTAAATTCTCTACTTGTATTTCTCCATTTTGATTAGTTATTAATTTTTCTATACATTTTCCTTCACTATTATAAAGTTCAAATTCTACTCCTTCTAGTTTTATTTCTTTACTTTCTATATCTTCTTTTACTATTTTTAGGTTTCCTTTTTTACGTGCATTTTTTACTTCTAATACTGTTTCTTTGTTCCATTCTACTTTTAGTTCTATTTTTTCATCATTTAGTATATATTTTTCATTTGTCTTTACCTCTTTTAGAGTATAATTTCCTATATCTAAATTATCGACTTTTATTTCTCCATTTTTGTCTGTTACTAGTTTTTTTATTAATTCGTTTTTGTCATTATATAATTCAAATTCTACTCCTTCTAATCTTATTTTATTGTTTTCTAAATCTGTTTTTCGTACATTTATTTTTCCTTGTTTTTTATCGTTTTCTATTGTTATAGTGCTTGTTTTTCCCCATTCTAATGTCAATTTATTTTCTGTAGGGTTTAATACATATTTATCATCTACCTTTATTTCTTTTATTGTTACTGTTCCTGGTTTCATATTTTTTATTTCTATTATTCCATTTTGATTTGTTGTATATTCTCCTAAGTTTGCACCTTTTTCATCAGTTAATTTAAATGTTACATTTGGTAATGGCTTTTTGGTTTTACTATCTATTTTAGTAATTTTTAAGTTTGCATTGTTACTATTTATATTTAAGTTTGTATGGTTACATGCTAATTCATAACTGCTTGTATATGTTACATAGCTTTGTGCAGAAGGTACCGAACTTTGGGCATAATATACTGGGCATGTTTTTACCTGGGCGTCTATTATATTTATTTTTCCATTTATATTTTCTTTTATATTTTTTGTTGGGATTGCAATTTTGAATGTATTATTTGTAAAGCTTGATTTTTCTTTATTGCTTGAATCTAATATTTTTGTTCCTGAAACAAAATTTTCTATTGATACTTTATAAGAATTTAAAGTTTTATTTGCGGTTACTTTATAGTTTTGAGTATAGTATTCTACTCCATTTATATTTTCTATTTTATTTTCACCATTTGTGTTTACATTTACAGATGGACTTTCGTATACTTCTTTTCCATTTATTCCATATTCATATAATGTTTGTGCTATATCTAATACCTTTCTTCCTCTTCTTTGTATTGTTTCTACTGTATTTCCATCTACACTTCTATTTCCTAATATATATTTGTCTTTTGGTGCTACTCCTTCTTTATAAGAGTGAAGCGCTATTTTTGTTGCTGAATAAAAATCATCATCATTTTCTATATTCCATTCTGTCCATTTTGACCCCATGTAACCTTTACTTAGTATTCTCCAAATTACATTATCTGTTTCTTTAGTTATACTTGCATTATATGAGCTATATCCTGTTCCTACTCCTTCTTTTGCAGGTTCTACACAAAATGCTGGGTATCTATTTCCTGTTTGGGCATCTATATAATATACATACCATACTATTTTATAACTCCATTTATTATGGCTCGCCATCCAATATTCTACTAGCGAATGACATTCATGGTCTCCTAATAATGTTACTGTATCTCCTTCTTTTATATTTGCATTTGATATATTTAAATTTGTCATCATTGTTATTAATTGTATTAATAGTATCATTATACTTATTATTTTTCTTGTTTTCTTCATATTGGTCTCCTTTTAATATTTTTTAAAATTATATTTTAATTGTAGGGGGCTAGTAACTCGTCTGGTTATATTCATATATGTCAATTAACTTACAAGTAATTTTTCTGAATAATGGACGAGTTATTCTCGACCCTACAATATTTTTGTTTTTTCGACAAAAATAAGGGCTTTGATAAACTTTTATATTTTTGTTTATCTTAGCCCCTATTTTTGTGTAAGTTTTCTTACACTTTTTTATATTTAATACATATTTTTATATGTAAATTATTCAGCTGTATATGGTAACACTGCTATTTGTCTTGCTCTTTTTACTGTAATAGTAATATCTCTTTGATGTTTTGCACATGCTCCTGTAGCTCTTCTTGGTAATATTTTACCTTTGTCATTTATAAATTTCTTTAATTGATCTGCATTTTTATAATCTAATACAAGATTTTTATCAGCACATAAAGGACATACCTTTTTTCTTACTTTTTTAAATCTTGGGTTATAATCTTCATCTACATTATTATTTCTATTGTTTCTTTTTTGTTTTTTATCTGCCATTTCGTTTTTCCCCCCTAACTTGAATAATTAATGAATAATAAATAGTGAATAATGAATAGTGAATAATATATACGTAAAAAAATTATTCATTTTCATTCTTCATTATTAATTATTCATTGCTGGCAGTAATGTCAGCACCTAAAATGGTAGGTCGTCTCCTGAAGATACTTCAAAATCAGAAGCTCCACTAGTTGGTTCTGGCATTGTGCCAAATGTAGCATCAAAACTTCCTCCTGCTTCGCCTTCTCTTTTACTATCTGCAAAATACGCTTCTTCTGCTACTACTTCTGTTATGTAGTGTTTTTGCCCTTGGTCATCATCCCAAGTTCTTGTTTGTATTCTTCCTATTACTCCTACTTGTTGACCTTTCTTGAAGTATTTACTACAGAATTCTCCTAGTTTGCTCCATGCAACTATGTTTATGAAATCTGCTTGTCTTTCTTCTCCTGGTCTTACAAATCTTCTATTTACTGCTAAACTAAATGATGCTACTAATGTGTTGTTAGCTTGTGTATATCTAACTTCTGGGTCTCTTGTTAATCTTCCCATTAAAATTACTTTGTTCATATTTTTTACCTTACCTTTCGGCCCCATTATTCATCAACTTTTATTGTCATGAATTTAATTACTTCGTCTGTAATTCTATAGTTTCTCTCTAATTCTGCTATTAAAGATGTATTTGCTTCAAAGTGGAAAATTACATAGTAACCTTCTTTATTTTTCTTTACTTCATAAGCTAATTTTCTTTTTCCTAGCTCTTCTGCTTTTTCTACTTTACCGTCAGTATTAATTAATGTTTCGAATTTTTGAACTAATGATTTAATTCCTTCTTCATCAACATTTGGATTAATAATGACAACACTCTCGTATTTATTCATTATTTTTCACCTCCTTATGGTTTTGTAACCTACATATTATAAATGTAAGTAAGGATGTTATAGCAAAAACTTTCTCTTTTTTTGTATAACGTTACTATTTTATCATGTTTTTATGTAGTTTACAAGGGTTTTGCTAAATTTTTGTAATTATTTTTTATTATAATTTTTCTATTTCTTCCTTTGTTAAATTTGTTGCTTCCATAATTATTTCCATATCAATATTTTTACTTTTTAGATATTTTGCCATTTTTATTTCTGCCTGCTTAGTTCCTTGTTCTATTCCTTGTTCTATTCCTCGTTCTATTCCTTGTTTTAGTCCATCTTCTATGGCGTGTTCCATCATATTTCTTTCATCTCTTATTGCTTTTTCTTTTAATTCTGCTATTAGTCTTAATTCTTTATCTTTGCTTATTTCTTCTAGTTCATCGATTGCTTCTTTTATCTCTTCGTTTTTATTCATAATCTCTAATACCTCCTTATTATTAGGATTATCTAAGAAAAGCATCCATTGTGTTAGTTTATCATTTTGATTACTTTTCATCATTCTCCTTGCTTTTGGTATTTCTATTATAAATAATTCAAATTTGTCTGTCAAGTCTAGACTGATGCCTGCTGTTTCTTCTATTATTTTCCATTTTGTACTTATTTTTTCTATTTCTTTTGTTTTGTCAAATTCATAATCTAATATTATTATTCCTATTACTTTATTTAATTCTTTGTAAGGCTTTCCCTTTTCTAACTGACTACTAAATATTCTACTCCAATAATATAAAAATCTTTCTGCTGTATCTTTATTGTCAGCAAGTTGTATTTCTATATCACATATTGCTCCATCATCTAGTATTGCTTTTAGGTCTAATATTCCTAATTTTTCTCCTGGATACCTTCCTACAATATGTCTGTCTTCTAATTGTATTTCTTTTATTTCTTCTTTTGTTATTGATGAAATTATGGCTTTTGTTATTCTCTCATTCCCTTTTTTGAATAAAGAATGAAATACTACGTCTATCTTTGGCTTTAATAGTTCTATTTTATTTCCCATATGCATCTACCCTTTCATGTTTTATATTTTAAATTGCATATATTATTTATATTTTCACCTCCTATTTTTTTATTTCATCTTTGATTATTTTTTGGATTATAAATTCATTTATAATTAGAATAAAAACTAATTAAATATTTTTTGTAAGCTTTATGTTTTGAATAAATATGATGTTTCTATTTCTTTAGAAAAATAAATTTTGAAATAATCTTCTTATGATAAAAATTTTATTTTGTATACACAATATATACAATTTAATGCATATATTAAACCACGTTTTTATACTTATGTCAACAAGAATCGTTCGTCAAATTTCTACATTTTATGCTTTTGCTTTAATGTTTTTACGATTAAGAAAGAGGCTTCGCTTTTCGGACGAGCAGTGCTCGCCCCTATACCTTAAAATTAATTTTTCCTATACTACAAAAAATGAAACATATTTTTAAGTTAATTTAAAAATATATTTCATTCTTTATAAGATTTTCTCTTTCTAATTTTTACATCGCAACCTATTTTACCAATTCATCAGTATAATATTCAAACCCATATCCAAAGTTTAACCTACAATATTTTCCTATGAAGTCTGGCTCGTTAAAGTCTATTTTATATGATGGTTCTAGTACTATTTCTCCTTGTTTATTTACTACTCCCCATTTATTATCCTTTTTTATTCCTGCATAACCATATTGGTTAAATTCTGTTACCATATCATATGTTGGTTCTACTATTGTTTTATCACTATCGTTTATAAATCCCCATTTTCCATTTTTACTATAAGCATATACTTTATTTTCTTTTAGTACTTCTTTATTAGATATTATATTTCCATTGTTATCTAAATACTTCATATCACTTGCTGATATTAGTTTTATATAGTTGTCATAAGTATATAGTATTGCTTCTTTTATACTTGTTTGTTTTTCTAATTTATTATTATATATTTCTATAGTATTTTTACTTGATATTATTGCTTGAAGTGCATTTTTGTCTTTTACTTTTTGTATTATATCATATTTAAAATCTATTCCTAATCCATTATTTATATCTATAACTCCTACTTTTCCTTTTTCAGTAATTATGAAGTAATTTTCAAATGCATATTCTATATATTCATATTTATTTTTTATTATAACTTGTCCTTCTTTATTTATTACTCCAAATTTTTCTTCATTGTCAATGGTTATTATATAATTTTCATTTGATGTTTCTATTGTATTCTCATAATTTGATTGTTTCTTTTCTCCATTTTTATCATATATTTGTATAATTTCATCTTTCTTTGTTGTTATTTTGTTTTGTGTGCAAAGTATGTAATCATACTTTGCTTCTAATATATCTTTTCCTTCTATTGATATTACTCCTTGTTTTCCATCTTTTTGTACTATGAATAATTTATTTATTTTATTGTATTCTATTTCTTCATATTCATATGGTATTAGTATTTTTTTATTTTCTAATATTCCATTTTTTCCATTTCTAGATACTAATAAGTACACTTTTTCATTATCTTTTATATCTGTTATTCTATTTATTTCATTATAGTTTGTTTGTAATATTTCTTTTCCTTCTTTATTTATATAACCATATCTGTAGCCTTCATCAGTTTTTATTTGTACTATGAAACCTGATTCCATATAGTCTTTTCCTTCTGTATAATATGAATCTGATTCTATTTGGTCATATTGTGGTTTTACTATTTGTTTTCCTTTTATATTTATTACTCCATATTTTCCATTTTGACGAACCTTAAGCGCGCCTTCTCTATATTCTAAACTTTCTATTTCTTCATATATTGGCTTTGTTATTATTTTTCCATTAAAATCTATTATTCCATATTTTCCATTTTCTCTGTATTTTAATACTGTTTTTTCAAATGGAATATTTGAGGTAGATTCTTCATTCATTAAAGGTAATACTTGTTCGTAATTAGTTAGTATTTTCTCATTTTTTTCATTTAATACTTTTGTTTTATATTCTCCTGTTGTTTCATTATAGTCACTATAGCATACAAATAGTGGCTTTGATGGGTTTGGTATGTTTAATTCATCATATATAGCTTCTATTACTATATTTCCTTTTTCATCTATTACACCATATTTTTGATTTTTATATAGTTTGAAATAGCTATACTTTTCTACTTTTTCTAGTTCATAACTTTTGTCATTTATATTTTTATATGCAATTACTCCTATTACACTCACTATAATTATTATTGCTATTATTATCGCTATTATTATATTTCTTGTATTTTTCATATTTTTTACCTCTTATTATATATCTTTTATTATTTTAGGGCAATTTCGTTGGAGCACAGGTCGACCTTTAGTAGCGCCACCTACAACATGAAATGTATTTTCAAAATCGATTTTTCCTATTCAACAAGAAAGATGATTCGCTTCTTGGACGAGCACTGCTCGCCCCTACAATCATTCATCATTCATTACATAGTTTTACATGCCTTTACCCATAGTATTCTTTTATCTTCATATTCTTCAATTTTATAAGTTACTTTATCTGTTTCTATTATTGGTTTTTCGTCATCTTCTGGTACTCTTCCTAATATTTCTAGTAAATATCCTGATAGTGTTTCATATTCTCCTTCTGGCACCTCTATTCCCAATACTTTTTTCAATTCATTAACTGAAATTTTTCCACTTATTAAGAATGTGTTATCATCTATTTTTTCAATTTCATTTTCTATATCGTCATATTCATCAAATATATTACCTACTATTTCTTCTAGTAAATCTTCCATTGTAACTAGACCCGCTGTTCCCCCATATTCATCTATTACTATTGCCATTTGCATTTTATTTTTTTGTAAGTCCTTGAATAATTCATTTATTGGCTTATTTTCTGAAACAAAGTAAGCTTCTCTTATCATATTCTTTATTTTTAGTGGCTTTTTAGTTCTAAAGTATTTTAGCAAATCTTTTACAAATAATATTCCTTCTATATTATCTATTGTTTCACTATATACTGGAACCCTACTATATTTATAATCATCTAAATCTTTTAGTATTTCTTCTATATCTGAACTTATATCTACTGCAAATATATCTGTTCTATGTGTCATTACTTCTGATACTGTAATATCATTAAATTCGAATATATTATTTATCATTTCTTTTTCTTCTTGTTCTATCGTTCCTTTTTCTTCACCTTCATCTATCATCATTTTTATTTCTTCTTCTGTTACTATTTCTTCTTCGTTTTCTGAAATTCCAAATATTTTTGATATTATATTTGTTGATTTTGTAAGAATCTTTACAAATGGTGATGCTATTATTGAAATGAAACGTATTATTCCTATACTTGCATATGCCACTTTTTCATAATATTTCATTGCTAACCTTTTTGGAACTAATTCTCCAAATACTAATGTAAAGAAAGATAATATTATTGTTATTATTACTATTGAAATGCCTCTAAATGCTTCTACACTAATTGCTGGGAATATGTCATTTAGTGATGGTGCTAAAATGTCTGCAAAAGTGTCTGATGCAAATGCACTAGATAAAAAACCTGCTAAAGTAATTCCTATTTGTATTGTTGCTAGAAATTTACTTGGGCTTTTTAACATTTTTTCTATTTGTTTTGCTTTTCTATTTCCTTCTTTTGCTCTTCTTTCTATTTTTGCATCATTTAATGATATAAATGCTATTTCTGATGCTGCAAAATATGCATTTATTAAAATTAATATTACTAGGACAAATAACTGTGATATCATTTCTTTTCTTCCTCTCTTTTTATTATTGTATCCCTATTTATTTGTTTTTATTATATATTTAATAATATATGATGTCAATTGAATTTTTTCCAATAAAATTTATATTTTTGAATTGATTTTTCTTAAGTCAAGAGGTAAGTCAAGAGGGACGGAGATTTTTGAAGTCAATGGGAAGTCAATGGGAAGCCAATGGGGACGGAGATTTTTGACTACTTTTATTAAAATTTTTTAATTTTAATAAAAGTAGTCAAAAATCTCCGTCCCCATTGGCTTCCCATTGACTTCCCATCGACTTTCTTGACTTTCATTTAATTCTTTATCCTTGCTATTTAGAAATTTTTTGTTTTAAACTTTCTAATGCTTTTTTTCTTGCACTTATTTTGTTTTTTTCTTCCTGTGATAGTTCTGCTAGTGTTTTTCCGTTTTCTAGTTCGAATATTTCGTCAAATCCAAATCCGTTTTCTCCTCTTATTTCTTCTGTCACATAGCCTTCTATGTATTCTACTGCTGTTTTTGTATTTTTTCCGTTTGAAATTGCTATTGCTGTTATAAATTTTATTTTTCTTTTTTCTTTTGGCACACCTTTTAACTTTTCTATAATTGCTAAATTTCTTTCTCTGTCTGTTCCTGCATGCCATCTTTTTGTGTATACTCCTGGAAATCCATCTAAATATTCTATTTCTATTCCTGAGTCATCTGCTATACACATTTTTCCATTTAATTCATTTGCTATTGTTTCTGCTTTTTTTATTGCATTTCCTTCAAATGTGTTTTTGTCTTCTTCTACATCTATTTCTATTCCTAGTTCATTCATTGGTATTATTTTGTATTCTTTTAATATTTCTTGTGCTTCTTTTATTTTTCCTTTATTTCCTGAAGCTATTACTATTTCATTATTCATTTTCTTCTTCCTTTCAAAAAAATATTGATTTTTT
>CATNCV010000030.1 GCA_950096965.1 uncultured Clostridiaceae bacterium
TATCATTTGTTTAAAATCTTCATCATACTTTTTTGTTGCCATTTTTGACACACTCCTTTCAGTTTAGTGTACATAATTTATTATACACTCTCTCATAAAATGTGTCCATATATCTATTCTAACACCACCTTGTTTAATCTTCTATTAGAAATATAACCATCTTTCATATTTTGATTTTTCTACTTCATTCATGCAATTTCTAATATATTCAAGTTTCTCATCTTTTGTTAGATTAGGAAATTGTATACATTTATGTAATCTATTGTCATGTAATATTTCATAAAAAGCATCAATGTCACTTTCATTATATCTTCTTAGTATTAATCTATCTGTTTCTACTTTAGGACTTAACATAGCTATCACTACATTTCAAATTGCTATTTACTAATATAAATTATAACATTACTTTTAATAAAAGTATACAGAAAATAGAAAACAAGAATAAAATTTTCTAAGCTCATTCTTCGCTAAGATTTCTTAGTCGTAGCATTTTAATGCGTACGAATAAGTTATGCTTTAGTAAAATCTAATTCTTCCATAACTATCTTCTAAGGAAACTCACCTTCTTCGTTTCACTACGCATAAGTTATGCTTAAAGTCATTTCATTCCTAACGGCTAACTTAACTATCGTGGATGACTTTCCTAAGAATATAGAAAAAAGGAAAGTTTTGGACACGTCCCAAATCTTTCCAAGTCTTTCTCTTTTAACAAATTTTCATAAAACTCTTGCCAAAGTGTAAAAGCTATGTTATAATTCATATTATGTTAAGAGTGCGTATAAACTTAAAAGTAAGTGAGCTACGCAGCCAATTGTAAAAGTTGGTACACTTTGAGGTTAAACTCATATAAGGAGTCTTAAAAGATTTCTTTTATGAGTTTTTTTGTATTTTAAAAGGAGGAACCTAAATGAAACAAAAAGACAATTACAAAAGGAATTTAAACTTAATAATGATTGAAACAATATTAACATCAATAGGTGCTGGTTTTTCCGTTCCAATTATAAGTATATTTTGGAACTCAATTGGAATGAATCAAACTGATATAGGCTTTGCTCAAATGATGTTTACTGTAGTTGTAGTTTTGTTAGATATTCCTATGGGATATTTAGCTGATAGATTTAATAGAAAATTATTAAATATTATAGGAGATATTGGAGTTGCCTTAACTTTTATATTTTATGCATTTTCTAAAAATATGTATATGGCAATACTTGCTGAGTGTTTACTTGGACTATGTATGTCTATGACAAATGGTGTTGATCAAGCTTTTATAAAGTATAATGCTGATAAAATTGACTCATCTGGAAAGTTATTTAAAAAACTAAATTCTAAAATATATACATATAGATATATTGCTATGTTTGTAGTAATGTTAATAGGAGGGATTATCGCAAAATATAATTTAAGGTTAACTGTAGGAATTTCTTTTTTACCATATTTTATTGGTGGAATTGTAGCTTTCTTTATAAAAGATAATGCTAAAAGGATTGAAACTAAGCACAATAATATACTTAAAGATATGTGCTTTAATGTTAAAGAAATTTTGAAAGATAAAAAAGTACGAAATTATTTTTTAGCTTATGTTATAGGAAGCGAAATTACTCATCCACAAATTTGGGTATTTACACCTTTAATGCTTATGGTAGGTGTTCCTATTGAAATTGTAAGCTTAGGTTGGATATTTACACAAATATTCCAAATAATAGGTGCTAAAGTAGCAGAAAAACTAGTAGAAATTAAGACTTCTGTAAAATTTATTAGTCTTATATCTATTTCAGTTTTATGGATGTTAGTATTAATAGTTAATACTAATATATTTACAATATGGGTATTTCTATTAAATGGTTTAGTACGAGGATTATTCTCTGGAAGTTTAGTTACTCCACTTCAAGAAAATACAAAAGAGGAACATCAAACAAGTGTAATATCTATAGCATCAACTGGTGCAAAGATATTATATATTCCATTAGTATATATTATTAATTACTTAGGAAATATTAAACTACAATTGGCTTTAGTAGGAATGGTTGCTATATTTTTACCTATTTCATTATATGCTTATAATAGGCTTAGAAATAGTGAAAATGTTGGTAATACATGTACTAAATAAAATAAGTTTAAAATCATGAATTGAACCCAAAAAAATGTATATTTTTGGGTTCAATTCAATTAATTATCTGCCTCTAATTTTGGGCTTAATATTTATTGTTTTATCACACACTTGCCTTACTTTCAAGGTAAATGTTTAGTCATAATTCTACTTTTTTTGGCAATTAAAGTTATTTATGAAGTAAAGTTTTTGATGCATCCTAAATTTTTGTATAAAATAAAGAGACCTTTGAATGGTATTTCAAAAACCTCTTTACTTATTTTATTTATTGTTATCTAATTCTTTTATATTTTATAAAACTTACTATTCCAAATACTACTGTTATTACCATTAATAATGCTACTATCATTGTTATTACTTCTTTCTCTCCTGTTTGTGGTATTCTACTTGGTAATGTTTCTTTAGGTGGATTTTCTGTTTTGTTTGGTTGGTTTTGTTCTTTATCTGTAATATTTGGCGTAATTGGATTTGTAGGTGTAGTTGGTTTTTCTGGCTCTGTTGGTGTTGTTGGTGTTTGGTCTCCACCTTCTACTTTTTCTTCTACTTTTATTGTTATAGTTTTTGTATCTACTTTTATGTCTCCTGTATTTGAGCCTGATGATGCAACTATATTTTCAAAGCTTACTGCTGATGCTTTTGCTGTTATTCCTTGTTTTACTTTTAGTGTTAATGTTACTGCTACTCCTTCTTCTGTTATAGGTGTTCCTGACATTAATACTAAACCACCATTTGAATATGTTGTCATCCATGTTGTACTTGAAAAACTTTTTGATGTTATTTCTTCAAATTCTTCCCCTACTGTTATTTTTCCTATTTTTATTGAACGTATTCCATCATCCATATCTATGTTACTTAATGTTAATGTAACTTTTACTTCTTGACCTGCTATTAATTTATCATTTGACGATAAACTTGCATTAAATGAGAATGCATTTGATATATTTACTATACTTATTATTATTGCCATAATTGTAATTATTGAAATGATTCTTATTGTTTTTTTCATATTTTTATTTCTCCTTTCAATTTTATATTTATATTACTAATTATGTTATTACTCTAATGTCATTTTTATCATATCTGCTAAGTCTGTTGGTGTTATTTGATTATCTTCATTTATATCCACAGCTAGTTTTTGTGTAATATTAAAGTTATTTTCACCTAAAGACATTTGAATAGCATCTGCTAAGTCTGTTGGTGTTACTTCTCCATTTCCGTCTGTATCTCCTATTACAGATAATGTTAAAGAAATTTCTTTAGTTCCTGATTTGTTTTTAACTTTTAATATCATTCCTGTTCCTATAAATTCATCTTCTTTTAAAACTGTTCCATCTTTTTTATATGTTGTTATAATTCCATTTGTCTCAATATCTTTGATAAATTCTTTTAACGTTGTTTTTGCATTAATTCTATATAAATATTTATTTTCGCCTTCTTTAATTGTTTTATATTTTGATTTTAATGTTATTTCTTCTGTCTCTTTTTCTATAATCCAATTTACTCTTGCTTTTGCAGTACCTTTATTTCCTGCTTCATCTTGGAATTCAAATGTAAATTCACCATTTTTATTAAATGTATATGTTTTATTTCCATTATTATTTGTAACATATGCGTTTTCTTTACTTAATATTATTGTTGCTGTTACAGCGTTGTTTGTTGTTTGTGTAATATCATATTCTATTTGTGCTGTTGGAACTTCTTTATCAATTAAGTTTGTGCTTGCTTCAATTTGTGCTGAATTTCCTGCTCTGTCTTCAATTCTAAAAATGTATGTTCCATTTTCTTCAAATGTATGTTCTAATGGTTTTGTTCTTCCTATTTGGCTTAATTTACGATATTCTTCTGCATTTTCTGGTGGAGCAATTTCCTCTCCATCTTCATTTAGGAATATTTCTTCTATACTTCCATCTTCTTTAAATTTTGTAATATATACAACTTTTTCATTATCATTAAAGTATTTAATACTTTGTGTGTTTCCATCTTCATCTAATTCTAATACTTTAGTAGTTTTTCCTTGTTCGTTAATGTAAGTTATAGATTTTACTTTATTATTTTCAACTTCAACATAGTTAGTTTTTATTCCATCTTCATTAATAATATATATATCTTCACTAATGTTTTTTAGTGTAGCTATAACATCTTTATTTGTTATAGAGTTTTGACTATATTCAACAGTTGCAGTAGGGCTTTGTCTATCTATCCAATCTACTTTTGCGATAGCTGTACCTTTCCTTCCATATTCATCAACAAATTCAAATGTAAATTCTCCATTTTCTGTGAATGTATATGTGTCATTACCATTATTATTTGTTATTGTTATTTGTGTACTTGGATTAACTAGTCTTGCTACTACATTTTCTCTTGTTGGTTCTTCTGTACTAAAAGCTATACCTGCTGTTGGGCGTAAATTTTGTGTTATGTCTTGGAATAGATTAAATGCTCTTGCTGTAAACCAATTTCCATTTGAAGCACGGTCTGCTACAATTTTTACATATTGTACTTGTTTTGGTTCTTCTATTTCGAAATTCTTTGTATTGATTATAGCATCTGCTATTGTATTAGCTTGGTTTGTATATCTTAAGCCTGTTTGTTGTGATAATACTTCCCAATTTTCACCATCTGTACTTCCATATATTGTTCCATCTATTATTTTTCCATTTCCTCCACCTGCTGGAACAAATTCTACTGCTGATAAATATACTGGTTTATCTAATTTTATAATAATATATCTTTGAGTGTCTGAACCATTCCATGCAGAATGCCATCTTGTATTATAGTTAGCATCAATTGCATATGTTGCATTACCTTGATTAGAAGTTGCTTGAGTAGAAACTGCTTCTATTGTTAAATGTGATACTGGAATGTATTTTCTTGTATCTGGTTGGTTGTCTTGAGTATAACTTAGTGAAATTGGCTCACTTGGAAGAGATGTTCCAGTTGCTCCTACACGAACTTCTACTGTTGCATTTCCTGTTAAGTTTGGGCTTGAAGTTTTATATGAAGTCCATTCTTCTGTTCCTTCCATACGCCATTGCATTGTAAGGTTTACCCCTACTACACGATTTTCTAAATCATTATTAAATAATGTATTTGGTAAAGTTCCTTTTGTAATGTCTATTTTGTAAAGATTTTCTTCTTCATAACCTACTCCTACAATATGAATATATATGTCATTTTCAGCTGTGATATTTGCAATTTGTTCTGGGGTTAGCTCTAGTTTATGTTCTTCTTCCGCTGTGAATGATACTTCATTCCATGTTTGTTTTCCATCTAAGCTATAATCCCAACGAATTCCATTTCCGTCAAAACGACTTGATAGTACAATTTTTCCGCTATCTTCTCCATCAAATGAGAAAGTTGCAATTGTTTTATCTAATTTTCCTAATAAGAAGTTTGCTTCTGTTCTTGTAATACTTGGTTGATATACGTAGTAGTCTTGTTCTGTATTATTTGGTGTTTGACTTGCTTCTTTTAATATTCTTGTTTGTAAAAGTGTAAATTTATAAGAATTTTCTATACTTGTTATTTTTGTTTTAATTAAATTTGTTAATTGTTGCATTGGTAGTGGGAAATATTTTAATTTTTCTGCTAGTTCTTTAGCTAAATCATAATAATCATTTTCTGTTTTATTTGTATTTAAGTTATATACATTAATTAGAGCATACCATGCATCTATATTTATTGGTTGTATTTCTAATGCTTTTCTATATATTTGTTCTTGTTTTTCTAAGTCTCCACTATATGAGTTTGCAAGCATTATTGTTTTTTCACATTTTTCAAAGTTTTCATAATCATTTAATGCTTCTTGTGCTAATACCATATATACTACTTGATAAGATCCTTTAGTATAACTAGCATTTCCCCAACCTAGTAGCATTCTTTCACCTTTTTCTGATAGTGTCCAACCACTTACGTCATTATCAATATTCCAGTATCCTCTACCTTGCTCATCTTGACCATAGTAGATAATAGCTGCGTGACCTGGTTGACCAATAACTGCTGCTGGTATACCGTGAACTGTACGAATATTCGAACCTGTTTTTGATATACCACCACAAACTGCTCCTGTTCCAAATTCATTTCTAAAGTTCATCCATACTTTATATATTTTGTTTGTTTCTGTACTATAACTTACTCCATATTTAGAAAATATTCCTCCAAACTTTTCATCCCAATATTCTTTTTTATCTTGGTCGTGGAATATCGGATTTCCATAATTTGGCCATACATAAGCCATGTAAGGGTGTGGTGTTAAATATGTCCATGCTTGTGTTGGGTGAGCATCTATTTGCTTTTTAGTGTATTCATTTAACCATAAAATTTCTTCATCATCTATTATGTTATTCATTACAAAACGCATTTCTTCTACATTATATTGTTCAAACCATTTTGTAATATCTATACTTGAAGAAACAACAAATTTTCCTTCATCATACATCTTTTTAAATATTGAATAACGTGTAACTGCATCTGATTGATTTTCTGGTGCTGATGGTTGCATCCATAGAGCTACTTTTGATGAATGTGTAAGTGAAAGTGTTATTGCCATTTTCTTATATAAATCACCTTTTTTAGTTCCATATTTTGATATTTCTTGTATTTTAAAGTCTTCCTTATATGTTTTATATAAGTTATTTAAAACTTTTAATGATGACAAGTAACTTCCTGTTGGCTTTCCTCCTAATATGTATAAACGTAAGTTTTCTACATCATTCATTAACCATGAAATGGTTTCTTCATTTTCTTCGTTTAAAGCTGTATATGATTGTAATATATCATATCCAACGTTTTTTACAAATTCTCTTTGTAGTATTGTTAGTTCATACTCTCCTGTTATTTCTTCTCCTGTATGATTCTTAATTATTTCGTCATATTCTTCTATTGTTTTTATAAAATCAATTTTTGTTTCTCCTTCTTCATAGCCTTCTTTAATTAATTTTGCGTCTGCATATACAGCATGATCTGCTGTGGCATTTCCATTATTATGACAATATAATTTTAAATATTTTGCTTCTTTTATATCTATTTTTATAAAATTCGCATTTGTGTTACCTTTCATTACAGGTGGTGACACTGGTGTATGTAAGTCCCAATTTTGTCCATCTTTTGATGTATATATTGCAAATTTAACACCATTTCCATTGTTTTGTCTACTTGCATCTACACCAAAATATGTTGTAAAGTAATCATAATTGTATGAACTTATGTCATAAACTAGTGTTGATGTTGCATGTGCACTTACTCCTTTTATAAAAAATTTAACTTGGTTATCTATCTGAAGTGCTATTAACCCATCATTATACTTAGTTTCTAAGTTTTGGTCTAAGGTTATACTTCCCCAACCTACACTGGATTGTTCAGCAATATATGGGATATCTGATAGATAACAAAATTTACTTTCTTTTATCTCTTCACTATTTGCTTTACTGTGATTAGTTAATATTAGTATACCTAATGTTAATACTACAATAAAAATAATTATTTTCCAAAAAAATTTAATATCTCTTTTTTTCACAAGATAACCCCCTTTTTTTGTATTCTCTTTTAATTATAACACAGAAACATGTTTATGTAAATATTGGTTGTTAAATTCTGCTAGTCCTGCAAGATTTTAGACATAATATTAGGAAAAATTTGAGACATGTCTCAAATTTTTCCTAGTAATTTAATATTTGATTTTTCTTTTCTTCTTCCATTTTAATTTCTATGTGTATTTCCTCTTTTTGCTTCTTTTCTTCTTGCTTTCTTTTATATTCCTCATATTTATCTATTTTTTGTTTTTTTGGCCTGATATTTTGTTTTTCTTTTCTATTATTGTCTTCTTTTATATATTCATTATTATATTGAGTTATATTGTGAACCCCTTTTTTGTATATTCCTTCTATGTAGTTTTTTGTTTTTGGATTACTTAGTTTTTCCTCTATGTAATATTCTTCTAACATTTTTCTATCTTTTTTGGATAGTCTTTCTAATGGTAAATCTAAATATTTGCATTTCCATATTATATGTCTATCATAGCTTGTATATTTTGATCCAATCAAGTCTTCATAAGAATATTCTACATTGAACTTTAGATTTTCTATTGTTATAGTTAAGTTTGTCCACATTTTCTCTTCTTTGCTTTCTTTAAATGCTTCTCTTAGTTCACTTATTATTGCATAAAGCTTCTCTACTAGTTTCATATATTCTTTTTCTTCTATATTAAATTTATTTGGTATTTCATATACATTTATAGGATTTTTCTTAAGCAAGCCCGTTGGGTAATAGTAAAAAAACATTTCTCCTGTTTGCAAGTTATTCACTTGTTCTATTATTGAGGCATACAGGCATATTTTTTCCCATTTTTCTGGTATCATATAAAATAATTGCTTTTGTATTTTTGCGTATATTGCTCTTAGTTTGTTTGTACTTAGCATATGTTTACTTTCACCTCATTTATATTTTTTAAGTATTCATTTACTTGTTTTCTATTCTTTAATATTATAACTTTTATTTGGTTTTCTTGACTAATCATTTTATAATAGTCTTTTCTATTTTTAGTATTAAATGACCAAATACTATTAATAAATTTAAGTCCTTTTAAATTAAATTTTTCTATACATTCTCCCCCCATATCTGGTCTGCTTTTATTATGTGATTGTATAAGTCTTTTTATTGCATTTAATACACATACAAAACTTGAAAAGTCAAGGTAAATAACTGTGTCACAATATTTTAGTCGTTTTGGTAATGTTCTTTTTATATTTCCTTCTATTATCCATTCATCTTTTTTTAATTCTTCTTCTAATAATTTGTCAAATTCTTCATCTGTTGCATGTGTCCAATTATCTCTCCAGTAAAGTTTATCTAAATGAATTAATGGTACATTAAGCTTCTCTGATAACTTCCTTGCCATTGTCGTTTTGCCACTGGCATTACATCCTATTATAAGTATATGCTTCATCCTTATGTTCTCCTTTTATTAAATAAAAAATTACAATTCTAATATAACAGACGTTAGAATTTAGAATTTTTTTGACTTTATTTCTCAATTTTTTTATTACTGTTTAATTATATTACTTCTTTTAAATTTTTTCAATGAAATTTTTAATTTCAGCTTTCTATTTTATACAAATATAGTAAAGTATATTTATATTGCTTACTTCGCGCTACTCTATAACTTAAAGTAGGGTACTTTCCTAGTATATGAAGAAAAGGTCACACAAAATGCGACCCCTACAATCATAATTATTTGTTATTTTAACTATTCATTCTTCACTATTCACTAACTATTATGCTTTCTCCTGTCATTTCTTGTGGTTTTTCTAATCCCATTATTTCAAGCATTGTTGGTGCTAAGTCTGCTAGTTTTCCTTCTTTTAATTTTGCATTTTCCATTCCTACTAATATTAGTGGCACTGGATTTGTTGTGTGTGCTGTGTGTGGTTCTCCTGTTTTGTAATCTACCATTTGTTCTGCATTTCCGTGGTCTGCTGTTATTAGTAGCACTCCTTGTGTATTTTCAACTGCTTCTACTACTTTACCGTACACTTTCGTCTACTGTCTCGATTGCTTTTATTGCTGCTTCTAAGCTTCCTGTGTGACCTACCATGTCTGGATTTGCATAGTTTAGTATTATACAGTCATATTTTTTAGAATTTATTGCTTCTACTACTTTTTCTGTTACCTCAGGTGCACTCATTTCTGGCTTTTGATCATATGTTTCTACTTTTGGTGAAGGTACTAGTATTCTATCTTCTCCTTCATACCTCTTTTCTTCTCCACCATTAAAGAAGAAGGTTACATGTGCATATTTTTCTGTTTCTGCTATTCTTAGTTGTGTTAACCCTTGTTTTGATATATATTCTCCAAATGTATTTTTTAGTTCTTCTTTTTTGAAGGCTATGTGTACATTTGGCATTGTTTCATCATAGTTTGTCATACATACATAGTATAAGTCTAAATCTTTTTTTGTTTCAAATTCATTAAATTCTTTATCAACTAATGTTCTTGTTATTTCTCTTGCTCTATCTGGTCTAAAGTTAAAGAATATTACTGAGTCGTGTTTTCCTATTGTTGCTACTGGTTCTTCTCCATTTGTAATAATTGTTGGAAGTATAAATTCATCAAATGTTTCTTTTTGGTATGAGTCTTCTACTGCTGATACGCTTGATACTGCTTTTTCTCCTTCTCCTTCTACTAAGGCTTTATATGCTTTTTCTATCCTTTCCCATCTTTTATCTCTGTCCATTGCATAGAATCTTCCTGTTATACTTGCTATTTTTCCAATGCCTTTTTCTTTCATCTTTTCTTCTAATTCTGATATATAGCTTTCTCCTGATGCTGGCCCGAGTATCTCTTCCATCCATAAAGCAGTGTACATATACATCTTCAAAATCTTTTCTTTTAGCAAGTTCTAATAGTCCAAATATATGACGGATATGACTATGAACACCTCCATCAGATAATAACCCCATTATATGAAGTTTTGAACCATATTTTTTACAGTTCTCTATTGCCTTAATAAACTCTGGGTTACTAAAAAAGTCTCCATCTTCTATTGATTTTGTAATTCTTGTTAGTTCTTGGTAAACTACTCTTCCTGCGCCTATATTTGTATGGCCTACTTCAGAGTTTCCCATTTGTCCATCTGGAAGTCCTACATTTAGTCCACTTGTATACATATAAGTTGTTGGGCATGTTTTCATTAGTCTATCTATATTTGGAGTATTTGCAAGTTTTACAGCATTTGCATTTTCGTTTTGATTTTCTCCAAAACCATCTAGTATCATTAGCATTGTTAATTTATTTTTCATTTTGTTTTTTCCTCCCAATTGGAGATTGGAAGTTGGAGGTTAGAGGTTGGTTTTTTGTAATTCTTTGAAGAATTTACCCTATTCTTTCCAACTTCTAACTTCTAACTTCTAACTTCCATTTTTATCTTTACTATTTTTTAGTTATAATTTTTTGTTACATTTAATTCTATATATTTTTCTTTGGTATTCTTATTTATATTATGGCTATAATTCTATTTCTGGTACTTGTTTTGTTCTAAAGTTTTCTATGTTTTTTTCTATTCCATTTATTACTGGTGGTATTTCATTTAATTTATTACTTTTTATTATTGTTTCTTGCTGTGAATATTGCTTTTGCATTTCTTGTAGGTTTTGAATTCTTGTTATCCTTGCAATTCTTTGCCTAAATGCTTTTTCTCGTTCTCCCATTTTTGTTTCCTTTCTATCTGGATGTCAGAAATCGGATTTTAGCTATTTCTTCGCAGCTTGGGTACACACGAAGTTTCCGATTGTGGACATTTCCCAATCTACTCTAGCTTGTTTCCAATTAGGAACCGTCCCCAATCTACCCAATTTACTACTCTACTGCAGTTATAATGTTTTTAAATTCCTCTACTTTTAAACTTGCTCCACCTACTAATGCTCCATCAATATCTGATGTTTCAAATAATTCTTTAGCATTTGAGGCTTTTACGCTTCCTCCATATAGTATTTCTATATCATTTGCCACTTCTTCTCCATATATATTTTTTATTTCTTTTCTAATTTCTTTTATAGAGTTATTTGCATCTTCTGATGTTGCTGTTTTTCCTGTTCCTATTGCCCATATTGGTTCATATGCTATTATTGTATTCTTCACTTGTTCATTACTTAATCCTTCTAGTGCAAATTTAGTTTGATTTGTTATAATCTCACTTGTTTTGCCTAGCTCTTTTTGCTCTAAGGTTTCACCTACGCATACTATTGGCTTTAAGTTATAGTTAAAAGCTGATTTTATTTTTTTGTTTACAGTTTCATCTGTTTCTGCAAAGTACTGTCTTCTTTCTGAATGACCTATTATAACATATTCTACATTTATGACCTCAAGCATTTTGCCTGAAACTTCCCCTGTGTAAGCTCCTGTTTCTTCCCAGTGCATATTTTGTGCACCTATTTTTATGTTTGTATTTTGAGCTGTTAGTAATGAATAAAAAAGGTCTGTATATGGTACACATAGTACTATTTCACTTTTAACTCCTCTAACGCTTTCTGAAAGTCTTGTTATAAAGTCCATTGCTTCATTTGGAAGCATATTCATTTTCCAGTTTCCTGCAATTATCTTTCTTCTTCCCATTGCTTTCTTTTCAATTCCTCTCTATCGTTTAATTTTTCTTGAACATTCCTAAAAACTTTTTCTAGTTCTTCTGTATATATTGACCTCATAAAATCACTATATTTTTGAACATTTCTTAATATATTTAGATTTTTTACATATTGTGCATTTTCCATCTCTGGTTCTTGCACATTTTTAAGTCTCTTATTTATTTCATCTTCTGATAAATCTATTTGTATAAGGTACATGTGTGTTGTTGTATTATTTAATTTTTCATGTGGAGTTGTTATCTGTCCTAGCTTTTCTATCTTTTTTATTTCTTCTTGCATAACTCCTATTTCTTCTCTTATTTCCCTATACATAGTTTGTGTTGGAATTTCTCCTTCTTTCATGTGTCCTGAGCATAAATCGTATTTTCCTGGGTCTAGCTTTAAGTCTTTTCGTCTTTTTAATATTAGTACATTTCCTTCATCATTTGTTATTATTGCTGATACAAATTCTAATTTATCTTTACTCATTTTTTACATCCTTTTTTATTTATCTTGTAGAGCTTCTATTCCTGGTAATTTTTTTCCTTCTAAAAATTCTAGGCTTGCTCCTCCTCCTGTTGATATGTGTGTCATTTTATCTGCTAGACCTATTTTTTCTACTGCAGCTGCTGAGTCTCCTCCACCTATTATTGTTATTACATCATTTAAATTTGCTAAACATTTTGCTATTTCATTTGTTCCAGTTGCAAATTTTTCATATTCGAATAGTCCAAGTGGTCCATTCCATATAATTGTTTTTGCATTTTTTAATTCTTTTTGGAATAATTCTACTGTTTTTGTTCCTATGTCTAGTCCTTCCCATCCTTCTGGTATTTCATTTGAAGCAACTATTTGAGTATTAGCATTTGGACTAAATTCATCTGCTACTACATTATCTATTGGTAATAGTAATTTTACGTTTTTCTCTTCTGCTTTTCTTATTAAGTTTTGTGCTAATTCTAGTTTATCTTCTTCACAAATAGATTTTCCTACATTATACCCCATAGATTTAAAGAATGTGTATGCCATTCCTCCACCTATTATTAATGTATCTACTTTTTCTAACAAACTATCTATTACACCTATTTTGTCTGAAACTTTTTTTCCTCCAAGAATTGCTACAAATGGTCTTTGTGGATTTTCTAATGCATTTCCTAAAAATTCTAATTCTTTTTCTATTAGAAAACCTGAAACTGCTGGCAAGAAACTTGCTACTCCTGTTGTTGAACTATGAGCTCTATGTGCTGTTCCAAATGCATCATTTACATATATTTCTGCAAGATTTGCTAATTTTTTTGATAGTTCTTCATCATTTTTTTCTTCTCCAGCTTCAAACCTTACATTTTCTAGAAGTACTATTTCTCCCTCTTGCATATTATTAGTTAATGTAATAGCACTATTTCCTACTACATCTTCTGCTAATTTTACTTGTACATTTAGTAATCTTGAAAGTTCTTCTGCTACTGGTTTTAGTGAAAATTCTTTTTTAAATTCTCCCTTTGGTCTTCCTAAATGTGAGCAAAGTATTATTTTGCAGCCCATTTCTAATAAATATTTTATAGTAGGAAGTGCTGCTACTATTCTTCTATTATCTGATATTTTCCCTTCTTCATCAAAAGGAACGTTAAAATCACATCTTACAAGTACTTTTTTATTTTTTAAATCTATATCTCTGATAGTTTTTTTATTCATTACTTTTCTCCTCAATATTTTTTTAAATTATATGTTAATAATAATTTGTTTGTAGGGGCAGGCCTTAGTCTGCCCTCTATTATAAATTTATTACAATTTTAAATTATATGACATTAATTTATTCATAATAAGGGTAGACACAAGGTCTACCCCTACATCTAATTTAATTATTCATTCTTCTCTATTTTTTATATTTATTAGTCTCTACTTGCCATATATACTGCTAAATCTACTAATTTATTTGAATATCCCCATTCGTTGTCATACCAAGCTACTAATTTTACAAATGTATCTGTTAATTGGATTCCTGCTGTTGCATCGAATATTGATGTGTGTTCATCGTTTATGAAGTCTGATGATACTACTGCATCTTCTGTATATTCAATTATTCCTTTCATTTCGTTTTCTGATGCTTTTTTCATAACTGTGCATATTTCTTCCATTGTAGCTGGTTTTGCTAGGTTACATGTTAAGTCTACTACTGAAACATCTACTGTTGGTACTCTAAATGCCATACCTGTTAATTTCCCATTTAATTCTGGTATAACTTTTCCTACTGCTTTTGCAGCTCCTGTTGATGATGGTATAATATTTGCAGCTGCTGCTCTACCACCTCTCCAGTCTTTTTTAGATGCTCCATCTACTGTTTTTTGTGTTGCTGTTGTTGAGTGTACTGTTGTCATTAATCCATCTACTATACCAAAGTTATCATTTATTACTTTTGCTAAAGGTGCTAAACAGTTTGTTGTACATGATGCATTTGATACTATGTTCATGCTTGGGTCATATTTTTCATTGTTTACTCCCATAACAAACATTGGTGCATCTTTTGATGGCGCACTTATTACTACTTTTTTAGCTCCTGCCTTTATATGAGCTTGCGCTTTTTCCATAGTTGTGAATACTCCTGAGCATTCTAATACATAGTCTACTCCATCTTTTCCCCATGGAATGTTTGCTGGGTCCATTTCATTATATACTTTTATTTCTTTTCCATTTACAACTAATGTATTTTCTTTTGAAGTTACTTCTCCTTCAAATTTTCCGTGTATTGTATCATATTTAACCATGTATGCCATGTAGTCTGCTGTAATAAATGGGTCATTTATTGCTACTACCTCTACTTCTTTCTTTTTTAAAGCTGCTTGGAATGCTAAATTTCCAATTCTTCCAAAACCATTAATTCCTATTTTTACTGACATAAAAAATTCCTCCTTTAACTTTTGTCAGGGATACATATATTACCTTTTTATAACATTTATTTATATAGAAGTATATTCCTTTCTTATAAATATGTTCTAAAAGTAGTAAAAATGTTCTCCTCTTTTCATTTTTTATATTATTTACTAACATTGTTATTTTATACCAAGTGACCTTAGTTTTCAAGTGTTTATATGTATTATTTTAGGAAGATTTTCATTTTTTTGAAATTTTTTCAAAAAAGTATTGCATTATGTCAATTCTTGTGTTATAATAAGTTTAGTTCTGAACAAGAACATAGTAATTTGAAAATTTCATAGCAACGAAAGGAGAAAAATATGGTAAGAGGAAAACCTATGTTCAACATATTGATCAATTTTTCGACAAACCTTTTCGCCTGATCTGGCCGGTGCAGCACTGAATTGCTGCAAACTTCCCTAACATTTGTGGAAGATCAATCGGAATCCGTATTTAAAACCTATACTTGAAAGAGGAGGAGTATTTTATGCGGTATACAAGTGGATTTGTTTAGTTATGATATGTAACTAATCGGAAAAGAATGTCAGAGTCTCAGAAAAGGAGGAAAAGCATGCGGATTTGCTACACTACTGGTTTTGTTTAGTAATATCTAACTTAATCAAAAACTTTAGTTATTTGTAACACGAAAACAGTTTGTTTGCGCTAGCATACGCGCGGAGGCGATCAGCCATGGTGACATTTTTGTCTGGTTTTACTTAGCTATAATGGTTTACTTAGTATATAAGTAAACCCCCTAAAACTGAATATTATGAAATTTGAAAAAATCGCGGCCTATACTAAAGGTCGCGATATTCTTTTGCTTTGTGTTTTTTCTTTGTATATGAAGCAAATATTCATACATATGTTAAATTATATTTTTTTGCATTCTTATTATTGAATCTTTTATTTTTGTAAATATCTGAATTATTATATTATCTGAAACAACTGTTACTGCTAAGTTATTTTTTCTTTTTATTTCTGCTTCTTTTTCTATTGGTTTTTGTTCTTTTATATTATACTACATATTATATATTTTTTTGCTACATTTCGTTTACGACTTTCTTACTTTTTTTGTAACACATTCATATTTTGTATAGCTTATGAAAGGCTAAGTACTCTGTATGTCTATAGTAAGTATATCGTACTTTCATTTAGAGTCGACTTTTCCTATATAATGGAAGAAGACGCATTAGGAAATGTCCCTACTAGTGCGTCTTTTACCATTGCTGATTATTTATTATTTTTCTTTGATTTAATGTAGTTATTTCAAGTACTTTTTTCTCTCCTATTATTTTTTCTAGCTTTTTTAGAGCTTTTGGTATTTCTTGGTATATGCCTCCACTATTATAACAATCTGTTGCAATAAAGTGAACTAAATCGTTTTTTAGTAGATATTTTATTGTGTTTTTTGCTTCTTTTCCATATTTACCTAATATGCTTCCATAATTACATTGTATCAAACAACCTTTTTCTATATATTCTTTTACTAATTCTGGATTTTTTTGAATGTTTGCATATCTTTCTGGGTGAGCTATTATTAGCTTTAAGCCTATACTTTCTAAGAAGTATATAACATAGTCTAAATAGTTTATTGTTGTACACATTGGTAGTTCCATTAATATATATTTACTATCTGCTAAAGTTAATAGTTTTTCTTGTTCTATTAGTTCGCTTATATTTTCTGATATGTAAACTTCCATTCCTGAATGAAGTTTTAATTCACTATTTTTATTATTAAGAACTTCTTGTAACTTTTCTTTCCAAAAGGTTAACTCTTCTTTTTTAGTTTCGTTATATTCTGGTATATAGTGTGATGTTAAAATGATATCTGTAAATCCTACAGTTTTAGCTTCTTCGAATGCTTTAAAAGTTGTTTCTACACTTTCTGAGCCATCATCTACATTTGGAATAAGATGTGTATGAATATCTATCATCTAATTATTACCTCTATTCTTATATTCATCTAATTGTGCCAAAATTTCTTTTTGTTTTGCTTCTGATATACTATTTGTATTTGAAGTATTATCTCTTTCATATCTTCTGCTTCTATTATTAGTTTCTGTTTTTGTACCATAATAATAAGAATTGATATATTGTTTTGCTCTTATTGGCGTTTTATTTAGAATTACTCCTGCTATTTTTCCACCTACATTTTCTATTAATCTTTTTACTTTTAGTAAATCGTCTTTTTGTGTTGATTTATGCGCTGCTACTATAAGTGTTGTATCTACAATTCTTGACAGAATTATTGCATCTGTAACTAATATTCCTGGAGTTCCATCTAATATAATGACATCAAAAATTTCTTTAAATATATTAAGTATTTCTGTAGTTCTTTCTGTTTCTAATAGTTCTGCTGGGTTTGGTGGTATATTTCCAGAAGGTATTACAAAAAGATTTTCTATTTCTGTTCTATTTATATATTTTAGGGGTTCTACCTCTTTATTTATTCCATTTTCATCAATTCCAGATAAAAGATTAGATAAACCTGGAGCTCTATTTATTTGGAATAGTTGTGCTAGTCTTACTTTTCTCATATCTGCATCTATTAAAAGAACTTTTTTTCCTGTTTGTGCAAAAGTGATAGCTAAATTTGATGAAACCCAACTTTTACCTTCCCCTGGCATAGTAGATGTTACTAAAATTGTTTTTATATGTTTTTGTGTACCCATAAATTGAATATTAGTTCTTAATGTTCTAAACATTTCTGATATAGGTGATTTTGGATTTCTTTGGGCAATTAATTCTTTTTTCATCATCTTCTACCTCCTTTTTTTTCTTTAAATTCCATATCATAGTTTGGAATAGATACTAATACTGTTAGACCTGTAATTTTTTCTATGTCCTCTTCGGTTTTTATAGTAGTATCTAGCCTGTTAAGTACTAGTACATATCCAATTGATATTACAATTCCTATAAGTGTAAATATAGCTATATCTTTTACATGATTAATGTTACTTGGGCTTGTTGGTATTTCTGCTCTATCTAATAAATATGTATTGCTAATATTATATATTTCTACTATTTTTTCGCAAAATACTTTTGCTATTTCATTAGCTATTTTTGTTGCATATTCTGGCTTTTCGTCTCTTACCTTTATTTCTATAATTTCTGTATTTTTAGCAGAAGATACAGATATTTTATTTTTTATTTTTCTTATATCACTTTGTGGTATTTTTAAATTACTTGCCACTTGGTCTAAAACAGTATTTTTCTTAATTAATTCACTATATGTAGAAACTAGCTTAGAGTTCATAGTTAAATCTGTTGAAGTTATACCTATTTCTTCTGTTTGTGAATTTGATGAAGCTTGTACTAATATTAGGTTTGTTATTGCTGTATACTCTGGAGTTATAAAAAAGTATGTATAAATTACTCCTATAAACATTAATATTAGTGTTATTAATGCAATAATTATTTTCTTATTCCAAAATAAGAAAAATAGTTCTTTTAAATCTAATTCTTCCATTTTTTCTTCCCCTTTGTTTATATTTTTACTAGATTTTATTATATATTGTTTGAAATTTATTAGCAATAAGTTTTTGCTTTTTGAAAGCTTATTGTAATTTTTATATTGTTGATCTTTCTCTTTTTATTCCTTTTAATTTTATATTATTTCCCTTTTTATGATATTCTATATTGTAATACAACTTTTTAATAATTGTAAATATTGATTATATTAAATTTCTTTATAAATTTCTTCTATTTTCTTTCTTTGACTTAATGGTACTAATGTTTTATCTTTATAGTAACCAGCTGCTATTACTACAGCTATCTTTTCGTTTTCTGGTATATCTAGATTTTTCTTTATATTAATTTCTTCTTTATAAGTATTTCCCCATTGTAAAAAGCATGAACCTATTTTTTTTGAATGCATTGCATTAACAAAATTCATTGCAACCAATCCAGCATTAAAATATCCTTGATTTCTTTCACCATAAAAAGAAAAAGCAGAAATATCAAATGTTATAACAAAATAATTAATACTATTTATCTCAAATCCACTAAGTCCCATAATGTGCTTGTTTAGGAGCTCTTTCTTATTTTTTTGTTTTACTGAATATATTTTAATCATTTGCCTATTACATGCTGTTGGTGATATCAAAGCTGAATTTAAGCAATATTCAATATCATCATTTGATATTGGCTTATTTAAAAATTCTCTTACTGAATGTCTACTTTTTAAAAAATTATAATAGTCTGTTTCAAAGTATTCTATAAGATTATCAGTTGAATATTCAAAAGCTCCTACTTTTATATCTTTTGAATTTGTATGTATCTTTATGAAATCATAAGCTAATTTATATGTTTCATCTTTTTCAAAATTATTATTATCATAAATTTTTAACCATTCAGTAATTATGCTGCATCCCATCATAAATGGAGTGCTATACTTTTTGTCAGAAATTATAATATATTGATTTAGCAAATTTATTAAATCTTTTATTTTTTTTGTTCCAAATGCTCTAAGTTCTTTGTTACACATTCCTTTTTCTAAACTATGAACTAATAATAAAATTTTATATTCAATTGTTTGTATAGTTATAAGTCCAGAGTCATTATAATAATTATTAAAATCATTAAAATCTGCCAAAAACTCTTTTCTTATTTTGTGCTTTTTAACAATCCTTCTTAGGAAATCGTTTTCTTTTAATTTTTCCTTTATATTCATTTTTTCACTCCTTTAATTTTTAAAAT